>CAIQJW010000058.1 GCA_903872255.1 uncultured delta proteobacterium
ATCATCCTATATTCTTGATAGAAGGTGAAAACCCCCTCAAGGCGAGGTCGTCGCACAACATCTGTATACGGAGAAAAAACCTTTCTGCGAACGATACTCGCAAGTAACAAGGCGCTGATACCGCAGGACGTAACAAGAAGCGTATGATCAAATGCCGCGCCCGTCCCGTTGAACTGGCCAATGGGTTCATGAAACTCGCCTCCCATGAAGGCGACTCTTAACGAAAATTTCAACCAGAACCCAAGCCAGAAAAATATACCTATGAAAGTATCAAAAAAGATCCTGTTCTTACTGAATCCTAAAATCAAAAGAGCGTTTAAGATAACTGTGAAGATAATATAAACAACTACACGACCAGGGTAATTAACCAGGGTAAAATAAGACAAAAGACAGATAACAATGAAGAAGACGCCAAACAATACATTGGAAATCCTGATGCTCATAATTCCGGGACTAACCAGCCATCCAAAACCTGTTCAATATGAGCAAGGAGCTCTTCTCGGCCATATCCCGTTCTGGATGAAAATAATAATGCCTTCCGAGTGCCAAAAAATCGGCTGTAGGAGTTTACCTTTCTTGCAATATTACCCTGAGTCTCCTTATCCACCTTGGTCAGGATGGGGGTAAAGGGGAGTTCTTTAGAAGACAACCATTCAACAAGCATTTCATCGAGATGGTCAAATTCCCTGCGAACGTCAAGGACCCAGACTATGTCTATGATCCTCTTGTTGGCTGACAAATAGCCTTCCACCATCTTCTGCCAGTCGAGTGCCATCGCGCGGGAGACCTTGGCGTAACCGAACCCAGGAAAATCCGAGAACACTATGTGATCCCGCTTTCCCAGTTGTTCATAAAGGATCCTGTAAATATTTATCATTCTCGTCGCGCCCGGCCTCGAACTAGTCCTCGCCACGTGTTGTGTCGTGAGGGTGTTAATGAGAGAGGACTTTCCAACATTTGACCTGCCGACATAACAAATCTCCGGCATCTCGAACGGAACCTCCGTCGGCGAAGAAACGCTTTTGACATATTTGGCATCTATGATACGCATCGTCAGGACTGATCAGCTTTGTTGGAGGGAATCAGGGAAGTCAGAACCTCCAGCACCTTCGCGGCCTCATTATCATCAATACTAATTACGACCTTCTGTAATCTCACCTTCAGGTCAGACCAGTCGATCGGAGGTGATTTGACGAGGTTTATCTTTTCATGTACTGTCTTAAGCCATTGCTCTTCTTGGGAAACGAGTTCTTCGTGGAGTTTCTCACCGGGTCTCAATCCAGTGTAGGTGATATCGATATCATCACCGACCTTGAAACCCATGAGCCGAATAATGTCCTGAGCGAGATCCGTGATCTTCACGGGTTCTCCCATGTCAAGAACGAATATCTCTCCACCAGTTCCTATTGCCCCCGCCTGCATCACTAATTGAGCTGCTTCGGGGATACTCATAAAATATCGGGTCATCTCCGGGTGGGTTACCGTCACAGGACCGCCTTTCATGATCTGGTTTCTAAAGAGGGGTATGACGCTGCCGGCGCTGTTTAGAACATTCCCGAACCTGACGGCAATAAACTTTGTCCTGCCCTCTGAATTCATCCCCTGACAGATAAGCTCCGCAATACGCTTTGTTGCCCCCATCACATTGGCGGGACTCACGGCCTTATCCGTTGAAATGAGGACAAATTTGTCGACATTGGACGCGACCGATGCACTCGCAACGTTATACGTCCCTTGAACGTTATTCTTTACGGCCAGAAGCGGATGCGCCTCCATAATGGGAACATGCTTGTAGGCTGCGGCATGGAAAACGACCTGTGGCTTATACTTAGCCATTACCCACTCGAGTCTCTCGACATCAAGGATATCACCAAGAACCATTTCATAGGGTTTCCCTGCAAACACCTGCGAGAATTCCATATCCATCCGGTAGACTTCGTTTTCCACTCTTTCATAAAGGAGTAACTTCTCGGGACCCATTTTCATTATCTGACGGCAGAGCTCTGATCCGATGGAGCCCGCCGCACCGGTCACAAGTACCCTCTTTCCCGTCAGATATTCCCTTATCTGCTCCATGCTGAGCTGTATGTGTTCCCGCCCCAACACGTCTTCAATCCTGATCTCCCGAATCTGACTGACGCTCACAGTGCCATTCAGAATGTCGCCTACAGCCGGGACGGTCTTGCACGATATTCCTGCATCACTACAAAGCTGGATGATCTTCTTCATATCTTTACCCGTCAATGACGGGATTGCGATGACTGCCTCTTCGATATCCTTTCTGTCGACGATCTTGAGCATGTCATCAATCTTTCCGAAAACAGGCACTCCATGGATCCTCATGCCCTTCTTGGCCAGGTCATCATCGAGGAACCCAACAGGGTTGTATCCAATCCTTATATTCTGCTTCATCTCCCGAAGCAGCATTTCCCCTGCCCTTCCCGCGCCTACTATAATGACTCTCTTATTTTCTCTCATGACCTTTGCGGGGTAGAACTCACGAAACAAACGATAGAGAAACCGCGAGCCACCAACAAGGCAAACAATAATGAACCAATCAATGATAAACACCGATCGGGGAAAATCAATAAGGTGATAAACCAAGCCTACATAGAAAAAAAACAGAACAGAGCTCAGGAGCGTTGCTTTCAGAATGCGTAACAGGTCATTCATCGACGCATATCGCCAGACTCCTCTGTAAAGGCCAAAGAAATAGAAACACAGTATCTTGATCAAAAGCAGTACCGGCAGGGTGGAGAAAAACACTTTCAGGTTAAGTTCCGGTATTGAGAAATTAAACCGGAGTATATAAGCGAACCAATACGCAAAGACAGTCGACACCGTATCGCTGGTCAGAACTATGATCTGCTTCCCGTTTTGTATGAACCTATTTTTCATGAATCGCGTATCCTTATATCATAATTTCC
>CAIQJW010000059.1 GCA_903872255.1 uncultured delta proteobacterium
AAAAAATACACCGACGAGCAACTTTCCGGCGTCATCGGCAAGGCACGCCAGACCGTAACCGACATCCTCACCCTCAACAGGCTGCCCTTGGAGATCCGGGACAAATGCCGGGGGGATCGGACGATTTCCCGCACCACGCTGATCACGATCGCCCGCAAAAAGCAGGAACGCGCCATGATAACGGCCTACAATGCCTACATGGACAAACAGAACCAGGTCAAGGGAATCCGTCAGAAGAAAGACCCGAACGATCCCGTCGCGGCCGTAGAGATTGCGCAAAATACAGTGACGAAAATCGATACTATCGACACGACCACTTGGACGGACGAAGAACGGGAAAACTTCCGTGTTACCCTCGTCGAGCTGAGAGATAGAATAGACATTTTTCTCTCGCCGAGAGCTCCGAGCACTGCGCTGTCATGAGTGTTTTCCCCTCCTTTTTCAGAGGGCAAAACTTTTAGAGCGTCGCGTATTCGCCAATGAGATCGAAGCCTTCCGAATGCCGGTGCACCGGCATTGATTTTAAAACCCAGGGCTGCCGCCGGGGTTTGGGATGAACAGAGGGGGATGATGTTCTGCCGACAGGAACTAAGTAAAGATGTCCCCGGATTACAGGGAGTGTGTAAAATCATTGACATACGAAGCGCGCCGTGGTTGTGTAACCATGTACTCTATCGGCGGCGGGTGTGCGCAGTCCGATGGACGGGCATTGAGCCAATCGAGGAGGCTGTATTATGCCGATCCGCATAAGATACCGTGATAAACCGCGATATAGGGCACAACAAAATAAATATAAAGAGCTTATCGCGTTTTTGCTAATCGCTCTGATGGCGTGTTATGTGGATAGGCGGCCTAAATTCCGTGTGTTATACGGATCAATCTAATTATTGTTATGCTTCAAGGGGGAAAAGATGAAATCAATCATTACAAAGGATAGGCAAATTTATTCGATTATAATTTCGATTATTTTTTCTTTATGCTACCAGACAGGCCTTGCAGGTGTTGCCTCACTTGTTAGCACCGATAAGGACACCTATAATTATGGTGAAATAATCAAGGTCAATTTTTCTAATGCGCTGGGCAAAGAATCAGATTGGATTTGCATAGCCCCAAGTGGCTCACCAGATACTGAAGCAGGCGACTACAAAAATATGCCGACGGGGTTGGCTGAGGGTGTTCTATCCTTTGACGCACCCTCCCCAGGTAAATATGAAGTGAGAGCCTATTACGACTATGGTCGTAAAGGATATGTTGTATCTGCACGACATAATATTTTAGTAACGAGCACGCCAGAATATGAAAATTCTAGTTCATATAAAGATGGAACGATTAAAAAAATATTTGATGCACCGGGCTATTCGCAAGAACAAATATTCGATGGAGCAAAGATTTGGATCTCGGAAACCTTCAGATCTGCAAAAGCTGTTATTGAATATGAGAACAAAGAAACTGGTACAATCATAGGCAACGGAAATATTCAATTTCCATGTCAAGGATGGAAATGCATGGGCACGAGTGGTTGGAAAGTTAGTTTTACGATGCGAACCGATATAAAAAATCAGAGATTTCGCTTAACATTTACAAACCTCAGAGTATTTGGTACGGATCGCGGTTTATATGATGGGCCAATTGGCAGGGAAAGTAGCTTCAATGATGTCAAAGATAAACTATCTAATTTTGGCAATCAAATGTTGGAATCATTCAAAAAAGAGAAAAACAAAGACAATTGGTAGAGTTAAAATTATACAACGGGTGCACCATTTCTAACATTGCTAGGTGGTTCACTAAAATAAAGCAGCCTAACAGGCACGTACAGCCGATCGGAAATATAGGGACACTTCCCGTATTTATGTTTGACGATTTGTGAGGAGATGGAACATTCCGGGATAATCCGGGGACACAATACCTATTAAAGGCATCGACCTGCTGACAATCTGTATTGTGTCCCCGAATTACCGAATTACCCCGCGACATCAAATACCGCATGGGCAAGGAATTGGACAACGAGAATGAGGATGAAATATTATGCGTAACAGAGAGATATTAATCCGTAAAGAATTTGTTACGGAAATTAAAACGATTATCGGCCATGCCCGCGAAAGCGCCATTCGCAGTGTGGATCTTCAGCGGGTACTAATGTATTGGCACATTGGCCAACGCATTTTTGAAGAAGAAC
>CAIQJW010000060.1 GCA_903872255.1 uncultured delta proteobacterium
CCCTTTTGGAAAGGCAGACAATGTCCTTGGAGGGTCGGCCCTTCATTTTACGAACGCAGCCAGCTTTTTTACCGATGTCGGCATAGTAGCCACTGTCGGCGATGATTTTGACATGGATGGCATATCCTTTCTCAAGGACCGCAGCGTCGACCTCACCGGTATCGAGGTAAACCATGGAAAGACCTTCCGCTGGGAAGGCAGGTACGGGTACGACCTCAACCAGGCCATAACGCTCAAGACGGAACTTAACGTCATAGAGACTTTTCGGCCGAAGGTACCGGAAGATTACAGAAATGCCGAATTTGTTTTCCTGGCGAACATAGACCCCGAACTCCAGGTCTATGTTATTGACCAGGTCAAAAAACCTGTCGCCCTTGTTCTCGATACGATGAATTTCTGGATCGAGAACAAATTTGACGCCCTCATGGACGTTATACGGCGGGTTGACATGCTCGTCATAAATGAAGCGGAATTACGCGAGATAACAAAAGAACATAATTTGCTGAAAGGCGCCCGGAAACTGATCGAGACGGGCCCAACGTGTGTTGTCGCCAAGCGCGGAGAATACGGGGTTTTCATGATGAACCGGGACGAGGTATTCCTTGCCCCGGCATTCCCCTTAGAAGACGTTTTTGATCCCACCGGCGCGGGAGACACCTTTGCCGGCGGTTTCATGGGGTACCTTGCCAATGTCGGCGAGGTCAACGCCGAGACGATCAAGCAGGCGATCATCATGGGTACCGTCATGGCATCCTTCAACGTCGAGGATTTCAGCATCAACAGGATAAAAAGACTGACGATGGAGGAGATAAAGGAGAGGTATCACGCGCTGAAGAGTTGTATGCAGTTCGGCGACATCAAATTATAAACACAGTTCCATGTTCTATGTTCCAGGTTAAAGACAAATTTTTGGAACATAGAACATGGAACATTTTTCATGCCAACCCTCGGAAAAAATGAACGTTCTGCTTAAAAGCCTCCTCAGCCCGTCCACTCAGAATGCACGATAATCGCGACGAGGTCCTGGTCGTACATCTGGGGGGCCTTGGCGATGTCTGCCTCGCAGAATCGGTATTCCTGTCCTTGCTGAGGCATTTCGGCGACCGCCTTGCGGCATTGGGAAGCCGGCGCTTCCTCGATCTTTTCAGTACATACTTTATGAAGACGTATGGGGTCGAGTCGCGGCACTGGCTTTATCTCTTTTCAGAAAAACTGACCGGTCCCGATTGGAGGCGGATCGTATTCATCGGCAAGGACAGGCAGGGGGCTATCCGCAGGCGGTGGGCTTCATATTCTCGGGAAGAGTTAATATTTATCGACATGTACCCCGAAGGATCATTTCCGGACCCCGAAAAGGCCGCCGCATTACCGTATGAAAGGCTGCATATTGAAGAATACCAGCTTCAGCAGCTTCAGCCCTTTGGCGTCGAGCCTTCAAGGGCGGAGATAATCCCCGGGAAGCCCGGCCCTGTCATCCTGTACCCGGAAAGGGGTTTTGCGAAGGCGAAATGGCCCCCGGAAAGTTTTCTCGCTTTACGGGACCGCCTCGAGGGAAATAAGATCGAAACGGTGGTCCTTAAACCAGCGGCCCTTAACCTTCCGGGGGAAGGCATGGTCATTCAGGAACTGATGAAGGTCAAAGAGTTCTTTGGCCAGGGCGGTATTTTTGTATCGAATGATTCCGGAATGGCCCATCTTGCGGGGGCCTGCGGGTTGCAGACGATAACCATCTTTACCGATTTCGATCCGGCCGCCTGGCATCCGCGGGGACGGAACATTTCCTTAAAACTGAATAGTGATAATGTCGGCATCGAGGCGATAGGGGAGATACTTGAGGACCTGTTAGCGCGGCAGGCAGATCGGCCGTAGGAAAACCGGCGTATCCCGTTTTTTTATTTCTTGTCCTTGTCTTCAATGCTTGAAAGCAGGCGCATCAAATCGGCACCTTGCCGGGAATTGATGCCGTAACGGGAAATTGCCTTTTCGATATTGGTTTTGGCCAGCATATAATTGCCTTTGCTCAAGTAATAATAACCGAGATACATGTGGCCCGCGCCTTCATCTCCTGTCCTGCCGAGGATCATCCCGAGACGGTAGTATATGTCGGGGTAGATGGGGGCATACTGGGTCAGGCCATTATATGCGGCCACCGCAAGGTCGGTACGGCCCATGCCTTCGTATGCCCGGGCAAGGTAGTATCGGCCTATATTTTCATGTACATCCTTGAGTTTATCGACAGCTTCCGGAAACCTGTTGGCAGAAATTAATATCTCGCCAAGGAAAAGGTCTCTGTAAGGAGAAGAACTGGCCCGTGCGATCTCGAGCGCTTTCTCAAAGTCGCCCTTGAATGAATAATAGAGCGAGGCCCCGTATGCTGCAACGGGGTCTTTGGTGTTCTGCTCGTAGCGTTTTACCCAGATATCATCAAGAAGTCCGGATGTCTTGTACACCTGGATAATGCTTGCCCGTACGATAATGTACGGAAATAGGGACACGGACGCGGACGTGGGTTTCCGGGCCCACATCGATTCAAGGGCTATTATGCGGCTTTCATGGTATGGGTGCGTCAGGAGATACTGGGGATAAAGCTTATCGCTGCCCCCGAAACGCAGTTTCCTGAGAAAATCCGAGATCCCAAGGCCTCCGTACCCCGCCTCATTCGCGAGGGTAGAACCTTCTCTGTCCGCTTCTTCCTCATCCTGCCGCGAATATTTCAAGGCGGCGGCTTGAGCGCCTCCCATGCCCGCTATAAGGACTGCGCTCCTTGCCGCATCACCGACAAGCAGCGCTGCTATCATGGTCGCAACCATTGTGGCCGTGAAATATTTTTCCTTCTCAGCTCTCTTGGCAATATGCCGTTTCTTGATATGGGCAAATTCGTGGGCCATGACACCCGCGACCTCTTCCTCTTTATCACAGTTGGCTATAAGCCCCGACGCAATATAAACATAGCCTCCAGGGGTCGCAAATGCGTCGATCGTCGGGCTATCAATGACCGTAAAGACAATAGGAAACGGCATAGTCGTCTTGCTCTCGAGCCTGTTTCGTATGTCGTCAAGGTAAAACGATATGTACGGATCATTGTTTATGGGAACTGCGCGGGAAATTTGAAGGAATGCCTCCCTCCCGTATTGCCTCTCTTCCTCATTGGTGAGTGCTAAGGCAGGGACAGAGGCAGCGATAAAGGCGATGACAAGGATAATGGTGAAACACTTTTTCATTATTTCTTGGCGTATTTTTTATTGGTTTTGCCGGTATGGCGCTTTACGGATTTTTTAGGATGAGCGGATTTTTTCTTCGGTGTCTTAGCAGCGGATGAGTACGATACCGTCGAGGCTTTTGCCAGGCGAAGCTGTTCGTCCGTAGGCACTTCATCATATATCGTTCTCAAGATCTGAACGGTGTCTTTCCAGAGGCTCCGGCTTCCGAGCATCGCAAGGATGTAGACCTTCCCGTTTTTTTCAAACGCACCAACATAGCAATGGCGCGCAGCGCGGGTATACCCCGTTTTTCCGCCGATCGCGGGCTCGAAGCAGAACAGAAGCCTGTTATGGTTCTTGTACCTGGTTTTTCGGGTACTGTCCTCAAAAGTGAAGTACCGGGTCTGGACGAGGTCGAGGAACCTTTCATTCGTCAGTGCCTGCCGGAAGATGAGGGCGAGATCGTAGGGGCTGCTGTATTGCTTGTCAGAAGGGAGGCCCGATGCATTTTCAAAATTGGTATCGATCGCCCCGAGGTCGCGTGCCCTCTCCGTCATGATCCGCGCAAAGGATGTTTCTGAACCGGCGATAAACGTTGCAAGGGTATACGCCGCATCATTTGCCGATTCCACCATTGTGCCTGTCAGAAGGTCGTAGGACCGGTATTTTTTCCCCGGGACAAGATTCATCTTGGAGCGGGGTATTGCCGTTACGTTCTTGTCGGCGACAACGACCTCCTCACCGCTTAAGCGTTCGAGTGCGATCAGAGTGGTCATGACCTTGGTTGTGCTCGCCGGGGGAAGTCGGCGATGATAGTCTTTGCCCGTGATGATGCGGAACGTGTCCCTTTCGACGAGTATATAGGATGTCGCGGTTATACCGCCGTTGGAGGCGTTCTCAACTGCCGGGAGGATATGTGGAGCTAAAATTAATGCAAAGAAAAGTACGAGGTTAAAAGCCAGGCGCATCGTGGCTTATTTATACACTATTTGGCGGCGCGATACAACAGGTATAGCATAAAAAACTTGAAGGATTACAAAGCCTAGGGTACAGTATACAAAATAATGAAAAAGCTGATCATCAAAAAAGATAAGACGATCAGGCAGAAAGTCTATCATCATATCCGTGAGGAGATCCTGAAAGGGACGATAGCTCCCAAGGACCGGCTTATCGAGGCAAAGATCGCGGAAGAGATCGGCACGTCGCGTACCCCGGTCCGCGAGGCCCTTCATAATCTTGAACTTGAGAAGCTCGTTATATCCATCCCCCGGGTCGGGTACGTCGTGCGGGGCATGGACATGGAAGAGGTCGAGCAGATATGCGAGATACGGGCGGCCATCGAGGGCCTCGCCATCGAATGGGCCGTGAGGAAACAGCGGGATAGACTTATCCAGTCATTGAAGAGAAATATAGCAAATCAGAAAAAACATATAACCAAAGGCAACCTGAACGGTTATGTAGAGTTCGATGCCCAGTTTCATGACATTATAGCCCGGCTGGCCGGAAGCGAACGACTCCTTGAGCTTACCCAGACATTGCGGCGTCATATGCTGCGGTACAGGATCCAGTGCATCTATATGACCGAGACCGCCGAAAGATCATTGCACGGACACGAGAGGATAGTCGACGCTATCGAAAAAGGAGATTTCGTGGAGGTCGCCGTTGCCGTGAAAACGCATCTTATTCAGGCACGGGATGATATTCTTTATTATGTCTTCCGTGATGCCGACGATAACAAGGCATGAGATGCACGAAAGTTTTTTCGTGTCCCTGAATTGACAAAACGCTATTTCTGTGTCAATGTCAAATCAAGCAATACAATTTTATGGAGGTGCTGATATGAAATGGCTGTCCCGTATCATTTTCTTATCCGTCATCCTGTTATTCGTACTGTGCACATTTTCTATTTCTCACGCCGCCAACACTATAAAGGTAGGGATCGTGGACACCTACACCGGGCCAGCCACGACCTTTACCAATGATGTCCTTGACGGCTTCAAGCTTGCCGTAGAGAGGATAAACGCCGGGGGTGGCATCCTCGGCAAGAAGATCGAGTATACGTTTCGGGACGAAAAGTTCAAGCCGGATATCGGTCTTGCAATGGCAAAAGAGCTCATCCTGAAGGAAAAGGTCGATATCCTGATGGGGACGATAAACAGCGCCACCACCCTTGCCATTTCGGATTTTGTGAAGAAAGAGAAGGTGCCCTTCTTCGTCACATTTGCAAAAAGTGAAAAGATCGTTGGCGAAAAGGGTCACCGCTATATCTTCAATATGAACGAGCATACGGAAATGGCAGGCAGGGCCGCCGCAATAGCGCTTGCAAAAAAACCATACGTAAAGTACTGGATCGCAGGCGACGATTACGAGTATGGTCACGCTATCGCCGATGCCGTCTGGAGCAATCTCAAAAAGATAAAACCCTCGGTGCAGAAGGTTGGCGAGACCTGGTGGAAGGTTGGCGAGGCCGATTTCACGCCGTACATAACGCAGATCCTGGCCGCAAAACCCGATTTTATCATCGTGGCGACGGGAGGGTCCGGCATGGTCAATTTCCAGAAGGCCGCAAAAGCGACGGGCTTAAGCCAGAAGGTCCCGTTTTATCAGCATACCGCCACCGAACTTTCCGTTCTCGCGCCTCAGGGGCCGAATGCTCCGGAGGGTGTCTATGGAACGGCGAACTATTTCTTCTACTATCCCGACACTCCCGAAAACCGGGCTTTTGTCGCGGACTTCAAGAAGGCCTATAACCGCAATCCGAGGATCGGAGCCCTGTACGGCTATATGACGGCACAATTTATCGCCGCGGGGTATAAGAAAGCCGGAGCGATCGACAGGGAAAAACTGGTGAATGCCCTGGAAGGCATGTCTCTCGATAGCCCTGTAGGCAATCTCGAGATCCGCAAGTGTGATCACCAGCTCCTGATACCTATGTATTTCGGCGTCACGAAAAAAGACCCGAAGTATGATTTCCTGATTGCGGGGAATATAGAGGTTATCCAGGGCAAGGACTATGTCCCGTCATGCCAGGAGGTCCTGAAGCTGCGTAAGAAATAAAAGGAACATTACGAGAATGGAGAATCTTTTCGGATTCATAAGCCCGGGCATTTTAAGCCAGATCCTTGTCGGGCTTTCGCGTACTGTAATACTTTTTATAGTATCATCGGGCCTGAGCCTCATTCTGGGGGTCTTAAGGATCCCGAATGTGGCTCACGGTTCTCTCTACATGATCGGCGCCTTCATGGCCTATAGCGTATCGCATCTCTTTGGCGGAGGCACTGCGGGTTTCTGGATCGCCCTCATCCTGGCCCCGCTCGGGGTGGCCGCCTTGAGTTTCCTGGCGGAGCGTTCCCTGTTCCAGTTCCTCTATGAGCGCGAACACCTGATGCTTCTTCTTCTCACGTTCGCTCTTTCCCTGGTTTTCGGGGATCTTGTGAAACTGGTCTGGGGCGCAGAATACCGTTCGGTCCCTGTACCGTTCATATTCCAGGGATATATAAATCTTTTCGGGGGCCTGCCTTTTCCCATCTACAGCTTTTTCCTGCTTATCATGGGCCCGGTGATAGCAATATTATTGTGGCTCTTGACCAATAAGACCAAGATAGGCAAGATTTCACGCGCGGCCGCTGTCGACAGGGAAATGGTCGGTGCGGTCGGGATCAATGTGAGCTGGGTGTTTGGAATCGTCTTTATTATCGGGTGCTCCCTCGCAGGGCTTGGCGGAGTGCTTGTCGCTCCTACGGTCAGCGTGACCCTTGGAATGGACCACACCCTGATAATGGAGGCATTTCTTATCGTGATCATGGGAGGGCTAGGCAATGTCTGGGGCGCTCTCCTGGGGGCGCTCATCTTTGGCCTTACGCAGTCTCTCGGGATCCTCATCTGGCCGCAGTTCGGTATTGTCTTTCCGTATCTCGCGGTGGTTGTCGTCCTTATTTTCAGGCCAACGGGCATTTTGAGATCAACATGGTGAGGGGCGCCCAATGACCGGTTCCTTTTTTCGCAGCAGATCTGCGTGGGCTATCGCCGGCCTCATCGTACTCTTCCTTTTTCCTGTTTTTTTTGACCGGTTTTATGTTTACCTAACCGCCATTATTTTGCTGACCGGCCTGTGCGCCACGAGCCTCAATTTTGTGCTCGGGTACGGGGGTGTGTTCCAATTCCATCATGCCGTCTTTTACGGGGTCGGGGCGTACGGCACCGCACTCATGATCTTGAAGTCGGGGCTTTCCCCATGGTTGGGCTTCATCGTCGGTCCGGTTGTCGCGGCCGTGCTTGGTCTTATCATTGGGCTTATATGCATCCGCCTGTCGAAGCTGTATTTCGGGATGCTCCAGATATCGCTCGGTTCTCTTGTCTGGGCGATCGTCTACCGCTGGTATTCCTTTACCGGCGGGGATGACGGCATCCACGGCGTTCCCCTGCCGGATATTATCTCCTCGCCGAACGGCGCGTATTATTTTACCCTTATTGTCACGTCTGCCTCGATGTTTGTCTTGTACCGCATGCTCAAGTCACCATTCGGGAGCGCCCTTCAGGGGATCCGGGACAACCCGGTCCGCTCGGAGATGATAGGCGTCAACGTGAGGCTTCAGCAGCTCCTCGCTTTGACCATAGCCGGTTTTTTCGGCGGCGTCGCCGGGGCCCTTTTCGTTGTTGTCGACAATACGGTCTTTCCCGATATGATGTTCTGGACGCTTTCGATGGAGCTCGTCATCATGTGTCTCCTTGGCGGGTGGTTGAGCTATCTCGGGCCCATGGTGGGCGCGGCCGTTATCGTCCTTTTGAGGACATATGTCAGCGGAATTACGGTATACTGGGCGCTCGTGCTCGGCATTATTATGATGCTCGTAATATTCTTCCTGCCGAATGGGGTGCTGGGATATCTCGACCGGTTCCTGAAAAAGAAAGCGCGGGCAAGATAATGCGCACGGGGAGTGTTTCGTGCTGGAAGTAACATCCTTATCGAAATCATTCGATGGCTTCAAGGCCGTAAATAATGCAGGCCTCATCGTAAAAAACGGTGAGACCGTGGCGGTCATCGGCCCGAACGGCGCCGGCAAAACCACCCTTTTCAACCTGATAACGGGCGTAATAAGGCCCGACAGCGGAAAGGTCCTGTTCAAGGGGGAAGACATAACGGGATTGAAACCGTACCAGGTATGCCGCAGGGGGATATCGCGTTCTTTCCAGGTCGTGAATGTATTTCCCCGCTTAAGCGTCTTTGAGAATGTCCAGGTGTCCGTCCTTTCGCGGCAGAAAAAAACCTGGAACCTGTTCACTCCGTCATCCAGGCTCGCAATTGCCGAGACGGACAGGATACTCGAAAATGTCGGCTTATCGGATGTACGGGACAATACGAGCACGGCCCTATCCCATGGGGAGCGCAAGGTGCTCGAGATAGCCATCGCGCTTGGCGGAAACCCGGAATTCCTGATACTGGACGAACCGACGGCGGGCATGTCGCCGGAAGAGACATCACGCTGCATCGATCTTATCAGGCAACTCAAGGAGAAACTGGGGATAACCATCCTTTTTTGCGAACACGATATGGAGATCGTATTTTCCATTTCGGACAGGATCATGGTCATGGTGCGCGGGTCTACCATAATTGAGGGGACGTGCGACGAGGTCAGATGCTGCCAGGAGGTGCAGGATGCATATCTTGGCGGGAGCGATGTATGCTTGATGTAAACGGGATCGATACATATTACGGATTGAGCCACATACTTTTCGATGTTTCCCTGAACGTGAAGGCGGGAGAAGTGGTCGGGCTTCTCGGGCGCAATGGTGCAGGCAAGAGCACGACCATGAAGAGCATTATGGGCGTTGTGCCCCCGAGACGGGGAACGGTCAGCCTTAACGGGAAGGATATAACAGGGCAGAAGCCTTTTATATCGTTTCGCCAGGGCATAGGATATGTCCCCGATGACAGGCGGGTCTTCGCGGATCTTTGCGTCGACGATAATCTAGAAATAGTTTACCGGCGAAGCAAGGATTGGACCAAGGACAGGGTATACGGGATATTTCCGGCCCTTAAAGAGATAAGGTCACGTCGCGCCGGGCATTTAAGCGGCGGCGAACAGCAGATGCTCACCATAGCACGGGCATTGATGGGAAGCCCCGAACTCCTTCTTCTCGACGAACCGACCGAAGGCCTGGCCCCGCTCATCGTGCGGGATCTCGAACAGCAGATCTTAAAATTGAAGGATGCCGGCATCAGCATCCTTCTGTCGGAACAGAACGTCCGCTCGGCTCTGAAAATGATCACGCGTGCCTATGTCATCGATAACGGCAGGATCCGCTTCGAAGGCACCGTCGGGGAACTCGAGGCGAACGAAGATGTCAAGAAAAAATATCTCATGATCTGATCCACCCGTTTCACGTCCGGATAAGTTTTTATCTTTCATTTAGGCGGTTTTTTTTATAGAATTATATATGGTCAAACAAATTTCCAGGTCGAAGAAGATTCTCCTTACCCTTATTTTCGGAATTGCACTTGTCCTCGCCTTCGGGATCCCCGACGTTTACAGTTTTGGTGATCTTGGAACCATTGTCGAACGGATTCAGGATGAAAGCGCGATCCGGTGCCCTATCTGCGGGCGGGCGGTCAACCCCGGCATTATTCATACGGATGCCGCGGCCATTGTTAAAGAAAAGCTCAAGACGGCCCTCACCGACCGGGACATAGGCTATTCCGATGGAACAAAACAAGGCCAGCCGTACATCCATATCCTTATCTACCGTTTTCAGGAGAGAAAGGGGGGCAATTTCGCAGCTGAAAAGCCTGCCTCTGTTGCATTTCACATGCACCTTATGAAAGACGGTGTTCTCGGAAGGGTCTTCGCGTATTCCGAGGAACAGAAAGCCCTGACGCAGAACATTTTCACGATGGGTAAATTCCTGAAGAGGGGTGCGAAATGGGTCACTGCCGATGAGTTGGCGGAAGAGGGCATTAACGCCGGACTCGATGAGCTTGTAGTTGACGCAAAGGGGACGTCGGGGACAGAAGAGTGAAACCGCTTTTCGCGATGGACCTGATGGGCGGCAGGGCTGTTCGTCTCAAAAAGGGTAATTTTCAAGAGGTAACTGTCTACAGCGATGATCCTCCCGCGATGATTCGGGATATGGTCCGCCGCGGCGCACGGGATTTTCATATAATCGATCTCGATGGTGCAAGGACGGGAACTCCTGTCCACGGGGATATTATCCGGGAGATCCGCAGCATCGTCAAGGGATACATGGAAGTAGGCGGGGGCATTCGCAGCGAAGAGATCATTAAATATTACAGCGATATGGGAACAGACGGGGTCATAGTCGGAACGCGGGCCCTCGAAGACCAGGAATTTTTCGATAAGCTCTCAGAATTTAAAAATATAGTCTTCGGCCTCGACCTTCTCGATGGCAAACCGATGGCCAGGGGATGGAAGAGTGAGGTCGACCGTGACGTGCCGGCCCTGCTTAAGGATGCCGAACGCATTGGTGTTATGGCCGTACTTTGCACGAGTATCGAACGGGACGGCATGCTTACCGGGCCCGATCTCGATGGCCTTGAAAGACTTTCAGCCATGACCAGGCTCCCCGTTATTGCATCGGGCGGGGTGTCGAAGATAGATGATGTTAGGCGGCTCAAGGAAATGGACGTTTGGGCCGCTATAATAGGCAAGGCCTTCTACGAGGGATTTATCGGCATCGAGGAGGCCATGGGTTATGCTGGCTAAGAGGATCATACCGTGCCTTGACGTCCGGGAAGGCAGGGTGGTTAAAGGCACCAATTTCCTCGAACTCAAAGACGCCGGCGATCCCGTCGAAAATGCCAAGGCATATGAAGAGCAGCTTGCAGACGAGCTGTGTTTTCTTGATATCACCGCCTCTCACGAAAAAAGACGCACCATTATCGATGTGGTAGAGAGGGTTTCCCATGAGGTGTTCATGCCGCTTACCGTCGGTGGGGGCATATGCTCTATCGACGATATCCGGGACATTTTACGGGCCGGGGCGGACAAGGTTACCGTAAATACGACCGCGGTCGAAAACCCGGAATTTATCCGGGAAGCGAGCGATATCTTTGGAAGTCAGTGTATTTGCATAGCGATCGACGCCAAGAGGACCGCTTCGGGTGATGGCTTCGAGGTCTATACATATGGGGGGAGACGGGCGACGGGCATCGATGCAATAGGCTGGGCAAAGAAAGTTGAAGGGCTCGGCGCGGGCGAGATACTTCTTACGAGCATGGACCGGGATGGGACAAAGATCGGTTTCGACATCGAGTTGACCCGGGCAATTGCCGAGGCCGTGAATATCCCCGTTATTGCATCGGGCGGGGTGGGAACGCTTGAGCATCTCTATGAAGGCCTTGCGCTCGGAAAGGCCGATGCCGTCCTTGCCGCTTCGATATTTCATTACCGGGAATTTACCGTCGTCGATGCCAAGAGGTATCTCCGGGAACGCGGCGTTAACGTCAGGCTGTAGAAGTCTGAAAATATTTTTGATCGACGAGGACATGCATGGATGGCTTGAAGTGGGATGAAAAGGGCCTTATGCCCGCAGTTGTACAGGATGCAAATTCAAAAGACGTGCTGATGGTCGCCTACATGAACAATGAGGCGCTGGACCTGACGATAACAACGAAAAAGGCGCATTTTTACTCGCGTTCAAGGCAAAAGCTCTGGTTAAAAGGCGAAAGCTCCGGCCATACGCAGGACGTGAAGGAGATCCGCATCGATTGCGATAACGATACGATACTTCTTCTCGTCGATCAGAAGGTCGCAGCCTGCCATACCGGCTACTTTAGCTGTTTTTACCGTGCATGGGCCGATGGATGGAAGATCGTTGGAAAAAAGGTCTTCGATGAAAAAGACGTTTATGGTGAAAAGAAGACCGATTGATAATTGCCTGTCATTTTTTAATACCTGCTTTTACACAGGACGCATTCCCTTCGCACCCGGCACTTTTGCATCCGTGCTGGCAGCAGTCCTGATCTATTTTTTCCCAGGGGTCTTAACCAGTTTATATTGGGTCTGTTTCTGTATTATATTCGGTACAATATCTATTAACGGGGAAAGATATGAGGGAAAAGATCCCGGACACATTGTCATCGATGAGTTTGCCGGGATGTGCGTGGCCATGGCGGGACATAAGGCTTCTATAGTAAACGTCATAATGGCTTTTGTGCTCTTCCGTGTCTTCGATATCATTAAACCGTTCCCGATAAATCGCGTAGAAAGGCTGCCGCGAGGCTACGGCATTATGGCCGATGATGTTCTGGCAGGAATATTCTCGAACATCCTTGTCCTTGCATGGACGAGGTTCTCGTTTTGAAGCTGGAAAAGCAAATAGGAAGAGAGCTTACCCGCCATTCACTTACCCTGTCGACAGCCGAGTCCTGCACAGGCGGGCTTGTCGCGGGATGCATTACCAGCGTATCAGGCGCATCCGGGTTTTTTGAGGGCGGCTTTGTAACATACAGCAATACGGCAAAGAACCGCCTTATCGGGGTTCCAGGGGAATTGATCGAGAGGTACGGGGCGGTCAGCGACAAAACTGCCCGCGCAATGGCCGAGGGTGCCCGGTTAAAGCTTGCGACGGATATGTCGGTCGCCGTTACCGGTATCGCCGGACCGGCCGGCGGTACGCCCGATAAGCCTGTCGGGACCGTATACATAGCGGTCGCCCGGAAAGGAAAGACCTCCGTTCGCAAATTTCTCTTCACGGGAGGGCGGCATATGATACGAAAACAGACGACCGAAGAGGCGTTGAAATTCGTGCTCGATGAAATTGAAGAATTATTGAGGAATATATGAGATGTTTTCTGGCATTCGAGATACCGGCGGATGTCAAAGGATGTCTGTCCCGGGCATCGCGGTCGATGGCAAAGACACTGCCCGGCGTACGGTGGGTAAAACCTGAAGGCCAGCACATAACCATCCATTTTTTCGGGGAGATATCAGAGGCTAAGGCAGAAGAGATCAAGGATGTGCTCAGGGCATGCGGACCGTACGACCATGTCGTAACATCATTAAAAGCGGTCGATGCCTTCCCCGACAAACGGCGTCCTCGCGTCATTGTCGCGACCCTTGACGAAGGAGTTGACATCATTCGCTCGATATACCATGATATAGAGAACCGTCTCGCAGCCCTGGGTTACGAGAAAGAAAAACGGGGATATGCCCCCCATATTACCTTTGGCAGAATGAAAATGCCGGCACCCATTCTGGAAAGAGACATTGTTCGTCTGGAATGTCCGCGGTTCACAATCGATCGTATAGTTCTTTTCAAAAGTAATCTCGGAAGGGAGGGCGCAACCTATGAACCTCTCTTCGAATTAAATTTAAGGGCCGTCCCGCAAGGTGACGCGGGCGGTAATGCTAAAGATCACGAAAAAGGAGAAACATGAACCCGAAGATTATTAAGGGAGGCGTCGACTTGAAAGAGGAGAACAGCAAAGGAAAGGCCATCGATATGGCAGTATCCCAGATCGAGCGTCTCTTCGGCAAAGGCGCTATCATGAAGCTTGGAGGAAATCCAATCGCGGCGGTTCCTGTCGTTTCGACGGGCTCGATCGCGCTCGATCTCGCGCTCGGCATCGGCGGGCTCCCCCGCGGCCGGGTTATAGAGATCTTCGGTCCGGAAGCCTCGGGCAAGACCACGCTGGCCCTGCAGGTCGTGAGCGAGATCCAGAAAACCGGCGGCGCCGCGGCATTTATCGATGCCGAGCATGCGCTCGATGTCAGCTATGCGCGCAGGATCGGGGTGAACACCGATGAACTGCTTATATCGCAGCCGGATACCGGAGAGCAGGCCCTCGAGATCGGGGAGATATTGGTTCGCAGCGGCGCAGTAGACGTGGTCGTTGTAGACTCTGTTGCGGCGCTGGTACCGAGAGCCGAGATAGAAGGAGAGATGGGCGACTCCCACATGGGCCTTCAGGCACGACTAATGTCGCAGGCGCTTCGAAAACTGACGGGAATAACCAGTAAATCGATGACAACCGTTATATTTATCAACCAGATACGCCAGAAGATCGGGGTCATGTTCGGGAACCCGGAGACAACAACGGGCGGCAATGCCCTTAAATTCTATGCCTCGGTGCGGCTCGATATCAGGCGGATCGCAGCAATAAAGGACGGCCAGGAAATAATCGGCAACCGGACACGGGTAAAGATCGTGAAAAATAAACTGGCGCCACCCTTCAGGGAAGTTGAGTTCGACATCATATTCGGTGAAGGCATATCGCGTGAAGGTGATGTCATAGACCTCGCGGTGGATATGGGGATCGTTGAAAAGGCGGGCACCTGGTATTCATACGGGGATTCACGAATAGGCCAGGGAAGGGAAAACGCCAAGGAATATATGAAAGCACATCCCGAAACACTCAAAGAGATAGAGGGCAAAATTACCGAACAGGCCGGGATCAAAAAGGGAGAAGAGAGTAGTGACATCACGAGCGCTAAGACGTAAATTTCTTGAATATTTTGAGCGAAACGGCCATACGATAGTTCCCAGTTCAGGATTACTGCCGGAAAAAGACCCGACCCTGCTGTTTGTAAATGCGGGGATGGTCCAGTTCAAGAACCTTTTTCTCGGCATAGAGAAAAGGCAGTACTTGAGGGCGACGTCCTGTCAGAAATGCGTCCGTGCGGGCGGCAAACACAACGACCTCGACAATATCGGGAAAACCCTCCGGCACCACACATTTTTTGAAATGCTGGGAAATTTCTCATTCGGCGACTATTTCAAAAAGGATGCGATCGCCTATGCGTGGGAATTCCTGACAAAAGAGCTTGGCCTCGATGAATCAAAGATGTGGATAACCGTATTTCGCGAGGACAATGAGGCGGAAGAGCTCTGGAAAAAGACCGGCGTCCGGCCCGACAGGATAGTCCGGCTTGACGAGAAAGATAATTTTTGGTCAATGGGCGACGAAGGCCCCTGCGGCCCGTGTTCGGAGATCCTTTATGACCTCGGCCCCGATGTCGGCTGCAGGCAGCCGTCATGCGCTGTCGGCTGCGATTGCGACCGTTTTCTGGAGATATGGAACCTTGTCTTTATGGAATTCGATAGAAGCGCCGACGGACAGATGAAAAAATTGCCGAGCCCGTCTATCGACACCGGTATGGGCCTTGAGCGTGTTGCCTCAATTATGCAGGGTAAGATCGGCAATTACGATACCGACCTTTTCGTGCCCATCATCAGGCGGATCGAGGACATAGCGGGATGCGCATACGGTGAAAATGAAAAAAACGACATAGCTATACGCGTTATTGCGGACCATGCCCGGGGCGCTACATTTATCATAAACGACGGCGTTCTTCCGTCAAAGGACGGCAGAGGATATGTCCTGAGGAGGATCATCCGGCGCGCCCTGCGTTATGGAAAAAAATTGGGAATACAGAAAGAATTCCTCAATGATCTGACAAAAAATGTTGTCGATATCATGGAAGATGCGTATCCGGACATAAAAAACAATCATTCGTACATAATGAGGGTCATAAAAGGCGAAGAGGAACGGTTCGTCGAAACGCTTGGGATGGGGATGAAGCTGTACGAGGAATTTACCCGGGAGCTTAAAGACCAGGGCACAACGGTCATTCCGGGAAACCTCGTATAC
>CAIQJW010000061.1 GCA_903872255.1 uncultured delta proteobacterium
CCGACAGCCTGACAATAATAGATTCCGGTATGGCCGGTGCCGACGCGTTTACCTTCGACGGCGAAGGCGTTCCCTCTCGCGACAATGTAATTGTCGAAAATGGTGTCTTCAAAACATTCCTGTACGACTCCTATTTCGGTAAAAAGCTTGGAAAAAGCTCCACAGGGAATAGCGTACGAAGCTCCCTCAAAAGCCCTCCAAAATGCGGCCCGCGCGGCATATACGTAAAGCAGGGAACCCGGGACATCCTCTCCTCTATGACCGGAGGGATAATCGTCGAGGAATTAATGGGCACCCATACCGCGAACGCCATCACCGGCGATTTTTCCGTAGGCTGCCTCGGCTATACAATTGAGAACTCAGCCCGGACCCCTTTTCAGGGGGTCATGATATCCGGCAATGTTTTTGATATTTTTAAAAACATAAAAGAAGCCGGCAACGACCTCACATTTTACGGATCTGTCGGCTCGCCTTCTTTGTATGTGGAAGGATTGAAAATAAGCGGAACATAAACGGCAGGCGATGTGCAACGGGCTGTAGAAAACCGACCTATTCTATTTAGCGATTTGAGATCTATACCAGTCGATCGTTTTCGTGAGTCCTTCTTCGAATGGTGTGCGGGCGGTGAAATTAAATTCCTCCCGGGCTTTTGTGGTGTCAAGCATACGGCGGGGCTGCCCTTCAGGTTTGGAATGGTCCCACACAATTTGTCCCTCAAATGTCATAAGTCCGGCTATGAGAGTTACCAGGTCCTTGATCGAGATTTCGAACCCGGCCCCAATATTTACCGCATCACTTTTATCGTATCGCTCAGAAGCGACCACGATAGCTTCGGCCGCATCCTCCACATAAAAAAATTCACGGGTTGCTGAACCCGTACCCCAGATCTCGACAACCGTTTGTTCTCCCGGCGCATCATTTACGTACGATATGCCGTAATACTTGAGAAGTTTCAATACTTCATCCGTCGCTGAATTCTTATCGATATCGATTAATGAATTGGCAATTACCGCAGCAGCGTCATTATTCCTGAGAAAATCGGCGATTATAGCTTTGAAATTGCCTCGCGCGAGAAGCTGGGCGAGATGAAATTTCCTTATCAGTGCCGGAATAACATGTGATGATCTGAAGCCGAAATTATCCTCAGGACCGTACAAATTTACAGGCAAAAGAAAAATTGAATTGAACCCGTATTGCTGACGATATGCCTGAGACTGGACAAGCATCATTTTTTTCGCGAGTCCGTAGGGGGCGTTCGTTTCCTCCGGATAGCCGTCCCATATATCATCTTCATGAAAAGGAACGGGAGTAAACTTGGGATATGCACAAATGGTACCCAGGGCAACGAATTTCTCGATCTTACGCAAATATCCTTCATGCATAAGCTGAATACCCATCATCGCATTTTCGTAGAAGAGCGATGCCGGGTTTTCCTGGTTGAACCCGATACCTCCTACCTTGGCAGCCAGATGAATGACAACATCCGGTTTCTGTTTCTCGTACATTCGCTGTATGTCGTTGCGGTCTACCAGATTGTATTCAGGCAGGTCGGCGATCATAATATTCTTGAATGGGAACAATCGAAGTCTATCAATCAAATGTTTTCCGAGAAAACCCTTGCCGCCGGTAACGGTAATATTCTTTCCGTAGAATCTGTCCATATTACCTCGCCATGACGGAATCAGGCTCCTTCCCGGACTTTTTCATACAGGGAATAACTATGATCCGTGTAGCAAAATCCTTTGGATTCACAGGCTTTTATACCTTCGCCCACCGGTTCAATACCGACCATCTGCAGATCATAGTCGACCATTGTTTTCACAAGTTCGGAAAATGTAATCCTCGGTTCCCAGTTTAAGTGTTTCTTCGCTTTCGAGATGTCGGCCTGAAGATGATTCACCTCAGTGGGTCTGAAATACTTAGGGTCTATCTCAATGATAATGTCACCTTCCTTGAGATTCAAACCATTATTAACTGAGGCTATTATTGCCTTTTCACCAACGCCCGTTCCTTTCCATTCAAGATCTATTCCCGCGTACCGAAAAGCAGTTTCCAACATTTCCCGCACAGAATGGCTTTCTCCCGTGCCTATGACATAATCATCCGGTTTATCCTGCTGGAGCATGGTCCACATCATCTCAACATACTCGGGTGCAAACCCCCAGTCTCTCTTTGAATCGAGATTTCCAAGATAAAGTCTATGCTGATTACCTGCAACGATGTTAGCCAATGCGCGTGTTATTTTTCTTGTTACGAAGGTTTCTCCCCGCCTGGGTGATTCGTGGTTGAACAGTATACCATTGCAGGAAAAAAGACCATACCCTTCACGGTAATTAACCGTCATCCAATAAGCATATAATTTGGCAGCGGCGTATGGGCTCCGGGGGTAGAAAGGGGTTGTCTCAGATTGGGGCGCCGGAGACGAACCGAATAATTCCGATGATGATGCCTGATAGTATTTTGTCCTGATGCTGCTTCGGCGAATCGCTTCCAGGATTCGCGTTGCGCCCATACCGGTTATATCTCCCGTATATTCGGGTGTATCGAAGCTTACCCGGACATGGCTCTGCGCACCGAGATGATAAACTTCCTGGGGTTTAATATCATAAATGATTTCAATTAGCTGCCCGGAATCCGAAAGGTCGCCGTAATGCAGGAACAGATTCGTCGAAGGATTATGCGGGTCCGAATAGATATGGTCGATTCTGCCTGTGTTGAATGTGCTTGCGCGGCGAATAATGCCATGGACTTCGTAGCCTTTATTCAGGAGAAATTCAGCAAGGTATGAACCATCCTGTCCTGTGATCCCCGTAACTAATGCGCGTTTCATGCGTGATCTCCCTTAAGCGGCCTTCAATCGCCGTTGTATGTGTTTTTAAGTTCTTACATAAAGAGCCCCGGATGTCAATATGTGGCCATGCTGCTAGCCGTTCAAAAAAACTTGGCTTAGAAAATATGCAACTGAGAATATATATTCAATGGCTGAACAAATTGATCATTATTAGGTTGTTTCAAAAAGCATCGAACTCCAGTAGCGGCAGTTTGCCAAAATTCCAGTCATGAATGAAGCGCAGTTTAAAACCCTAAGACAACTTTCTGAAGAAAAGGAAATGTCCCAACGAGACTTTTCTAAAAGGATTGGCCTTAGCCCGGGAAGTGTTAATTTTATATTGAAAAGCTCATCGAAGAAGGGCATGTCAAGGCTCAGCGCTTTAAGAATTCAAAAATAAAGCTGTTTACATCTATGTCCTGACCCCAAAAGGAATTAATGAACGAGTTCAGCAGAGATAATATTTCTTGCAATTGAAGATGGAAGAATATAATCGTCTTCAAAAGCAAATTGAAGAACTAAAACACGAAATGACCGCATCATCGCAGATTACCAAACATAGCTAAAAATGGAGGCTTTACGATGAGTTTGCTCAATAAAATCAAACGGAACGTAAAAACCTCCCCCGTCCCACCGGATAAAGTCGCAGTCAAAGGCAGGTTTACTTTCTGTTCGTATGCTATATCGAATGAATTTTATGTTATAGACAATAACTACGCAAATTTTCCGAATACTGCAATGACGTGGTATCGGGTATCAGCCTTTCATTTGAAGAATCCATTTTCGAAAAAAATGGTAATTTGAGGTAGTTTGGTTTATCTTGATGAGGAGTTATGAAACTATATTATTGGTTATTATACGACGTATTTCTGGCAACTATTTCCGCAATTGTTGCCGTTAGACTCGGTAGAGGCTCATATTACACATCCTGGTCCCAACTTCCGGATATATTACCTTTCGTATTGGTAGTTGTTTTTATCAGGCCTTTCTTCATGTGGTTGTCGGGAACTTACAAGTGCATATGGCGTTACGCCACGGCCCGGGATTTTGTAACTGTCGGTATCAGTATCCTTGCAGGTTCTCTATTTCTATATTTGGTGACTTTCTATGTTTTGAAATTGAATCTAATTTATCTGATTGGAAAATCGGTACTGATCGTAGAAGGCTCGCTGAGCCTGTTACTTCTCCTGTCTTTACGTTTTTTTCTGAGTAAAAGTATCCATTATTCTGGAGATATCAATTGGCAGAAAACCGGCGTGAAACCTACGCGCCGCACCTTGATTGTCGGTGCCGGAACCGCTGGTACATATGCCTTAAACGAAGTCAGGAATAATCCTTATCTTGGGTTGCGGGCCGTAGCTTTTCTCGATGATGATCCCGTAAAAATTAATATGAAAATATCGGATATTAAGGTATATGGCCCTATCGTTAAATTAACAGATATCGTCAAACAACTATCGATAGACGAAATAATTATTGCCATTCCAGATGCGGCAGAACAAACAATAATGAATATCCAGACAACGTGTCAAAACATTCCCGTACCATTCATGACGGTACCTTTTTTTGGCGATTATTTAAATAATGTTGAACAACAATTGCCGGATGCATCTTTTTCTGGGCTCAAACTTCCCATGTCAATGCCAGACATCACAGCCGAGGAGATACAGGCAGTGGTGCGAGTCATGCAATCGCGGAATCTTAGCATAGGCTCTCAAACAGTCCAATTCGAAACATTAATTACCGATGTGGCCCATGCAAAGCATGCCATTGCGGTATCTAACGGGACCAGTGCTTTGCATCTGTGTATGATTGCATCGAACATAGGGTTGGGTGATGAGGTTATCACATCGCCATTTAGTTTTATTTCTTCAGCCAACTGCATTCTTTTTGAGAGAGGTACTCCGGTCTTTGTCGATATTGACCCACTGACACTTAATATGAACCCTGAAAAGATTGAAGCGGCGATTACAGAAAAAACTAAGGCTATCATAGCTGTTCATGTTTTTGGCCAGCCTGCGGAGATGGATCCCATTATGGCAATAGCAGCAAAGTATAACCTCATAGTAATAGAGGACGCTTGCGAAGCGATTGGTGCGGATTATAAAGGCAAACGCGTTGGTGCGATCGGCAATGCAGGCACCTTCGCTTTCTATCCGAATAAACAGATGACAACAGGGGAAGGGGCCGCTCTTGTAACGAATGATGATGACTGGGCAAACCTTTTCAGGAGTCTTCGTAACCAGGGCAGAGATAAATTCGACGGGTGGCTTAACCACTCCCGGCTGGGATATAATTATCGTATGTCGGAACTGAATGCTTCTGTTGGCGTTGTACAACTCAAAAGGCTCGATGAGATATTGAAAAAACGAAATGAAGTTGCCGATTCATACAAAAAAATGCTTGCATCCATTGATGAGGTTAAGCCTCTCGTAATCGCACCCACAACAACACGAATGAGCTGGTTCGTGTACGTGGTCCGCCTTCAGGCAGGCATTGAGCGGGATAGGGTTATCGATTTGATGAGAGAACTGGGCATTCCAACAAGACCTTATTTTTCCCCTATTCACTTGCAGCCTATCTACCGTCAACAGTTCGGCTATAAATCAGGAACATTTCCTGAGGCTGAGAAGGCTGGAGAATCTATTGTGGCCTTGCCATTTCATAATAACATGAAAATCGAAGAAATCATGGTTGTCTGTGATGCACTGAGAAAGACTATATTAGAAATAAAAAAACAGGGTTAACCTTTTCCTTCAGCATATCTTGTATTGTTGAGTCAGGCATCAAAAGGAACACGTTCGCTAAAATTAAAATTCTCCGCGTCTGGCAGCCATTATTTTGTCCAAGAGAAACTGGGAGAGGTATGAACCGTCCTGCGATTCTCGTAACGAATGCGCGTTTCATACGTGATTGCCCTTAAGCGGCTCTTGATCGCTGTTATATATGTTTTAAGTTCTTGTATAAAGAGTTGCGGATGTCAGTATACGGCGGTACTAAGACGTTCAAAAAAAGCTTGACTTATCAATATGCAGTTGAGAATATGTATGTGTTCAATGCCTGAACAAATGAATAATTATTATGTTTTCTCGATAAGCATCAAACCTCAATGGCGGTAGCCTGCTAAAATTCCAGTCATGAATGAAGCGCAGTTTAAAACTCTAAGGGAACTTTCTGAAGAAAAGGAAATGTCTCAACGAGACCTTTCGAAAAGAATCGGTCTTAGCTTGGGAAGCGTTAATTTTATATTGAAGGAGCTCATCAAAAAGGGGTATGTCAAGACCCAGCGGTTCAAGAACTCAAATCATAAAGCTGCCTATATCTATGTCCTGACACCCCAGGGCATCCACGAACGTATCCAGCAGACGCAGTATTTCCTTCAGTTAAAGATGGGTGAATATGAAAAGCTTCAAAGAGAGATCGAGGAACTGAAGCATGAAAACATGGTCATAAACGGCCATAACGATGCAGTGAACGGGAAGGACGGGGGAGCGACATGACGGAAAAAGCTCTGGTAACAGGGGCGGGAGGCTTTATTGGAAGCCATCTGGTAGAAGACCTCCTGCGGGAAGGTTACGATGTGAAGGCTTTCATTCACTATAACTCATTCAATTCCTGGGGTTGGCTCGATCATTGTGATACGGCGGTAAGGAAAGGGATTGAGGTCTTTGCCGGTGATGTCAGGGACCCGAATGGAGTCAGAACCGCAATGAAGGGATGTGATATCGTCTTCCACCTTGCGGCCCTTATCGGCATCCCGTATTCTTACCATTCACCTGATTCGTATATTGATACAAACGTGAAAGGAACACTGAATATTGTTCAGGCAGCGAGAGACCTGAATATTAAAAAGATAATACATACATCAACGAGCGAGGTATACGGGACGGCGAGGTTTGTCCCAATCACTGAAGAACATTCGTTGCAGGGACAGTCCCCGTATTCTGCCAGCAAGATTGGTGCAGACTTCATAGCCATGTCTTTCTTTCACTCCTTCGGGACACCGGTTGCCGTCGCGCGGCCATTCAATACGTATGGTCCCCGGCAATCAGCACGCGCCGTTATTCCGACGATAATCACGCAGATAGACGCCGGGTATCGTTTGATCAGGCTTGGCAATGTACACCCGACCAGGGATTTTAACTATGTGGATGATACAACAGCAGGATTTATGGCGATAGCGCGGGCCGACGCGACATGCGGTCAGGTCATAAACCTGGGAAGCAACTTTGAGATATCTATAGGTGATACCGCCCGGATGATCGCCGATATTATGAATGCATCGGTTGAGTTTGAAACCGACGGCGGCCGCATACGGCCTAATGACAGTGAAGTTGAACGACTCCTCGCCGAGAATGAAAAGGCTAACAGGTTGGCGGGTTGGCGGCCGGCATACGGGGGACTGGAAGGCTTTAACAAGGGTTTGAGAAATACAATATCGTGGTTTACCGGGGGTCAAAACAAGGCCCTATATAGACCGGGCATGTATACCATATGAGCAGCGAGCATCTCGATAGTGACCGTGTCATCAGCATTCTTGACAGGGTGTTTGCGGGGCACAATAAGCCCATGGGTCTTCATGAGCCATATTTTCCGGGCAAGGAATGGGATTATGTCAAGGAATGCCTTGATACCCGCTGGGTTTCATCAGCAGGGCGCTTTATCGAGCGCCTCGAGGTTGACCTCGCAGATTACCTGGGTGTCAAGCGTGTTGTGGCTGTGGTGAACGGCACAGCGGGACTACATATTGCCCTCAAGCTCAGCGGCGTTGAAACAAATGATGAAGTTATCGTGCCATCAGCTACGTTTGTTGCCACAGCGAATGCCGTCGCGCATTGCGGGGCAATACCTCATTTTGCCGATATCGAGCCAAAGACTCTTGGCATCGACGCGGCAAGGCTCGGTGAGTATCTTCGCGACGCAACTGATATACGAGACGGGAAATGCTTTAATAGGAATACAGGACGATGTATAAAGGCGGTAGTCCCCATGCATACCTTCGGACATCCCGTTGATATAGAAGGTGTTCTTGAGGTCTGCCAGAGGTATAATCTCATAATGATCGAAGATGCCGCGGAATCGATAGGATCTATGTATAAGGGAAAACAGACCGGCACATTCGGAAAAGCCGGCATATTCAGTTTCAATGGAAATAAAACGATAACCACAGGCGGCGGCGGTGCGATCGCCACGAATGATGAAAAATTTGCAAATTTTGCGAGGCATATCACCACGACAGCAAAGATGCCTCACCCCTGGGAATACCGGCATGACATGGTCGCGTATAACTACCGGATGCCGAATATAAATGCGGCCCTGGGAGTTGCCCAACTGGAACAGCTTGATACTTTTCTGAAACTGAAGAGATCGCTAGCGGAAAGATACGCAAAGGAATTCAAGAATGTTTCCGGCCTTATATTTTTCACGGAACCTGAATCTACAAAGAGTAATTACTGGCTGAATACCTTGGTTCTCAATAACGAGCAATCCAATATGAGGGACGTCCTGATCAAAAGGGGGATGGAAAGCGGATATTCGATGAGACCGTTATGGTTGCCCCTTCATACCCTTAAGATGTATCAGACCTGTCCCCGGATGGATTTGAACGTTGCGGAGAACCTTTCCATGAGACTCATTAATATACCGAGTAGCGTTTTTCTCGGTAAAGGGCATTCATGAGAACGAAAATTTGTGTGGTGACAAGCAGCAGGGCCGATTATGGTCTTCTTTACTGGATCATGAAGGGTATTGCAGGGGATACCGAGTTACAGCTTCAGATCGTGGCAACCGGAATGCACCTTTCCCCCGAATTCGGATTGACGGTCAATGCTATCAGCAATGACGGATTTCATGTCGATCAGAAAGTGGATATGCTCGTCTCGGGAGATTCGGCGATTGCGGTTACCAAGTCGATTGGCCTTGGTGTTATCGGATTCGCGGATACATATGCAAAATTGGCGCCCGATCTTGTAATGCTGCTTGGTGATCGATTCGAGGTCTTCGCGGCTGCTCAGGCGGCACTCATCTCCCGCATACCGGTGGCGCATATTGCAGGCGGTGATGTGACCGAAGGGGCGTACGATGACGCGATGCGCCATTCAATAACAAAGATGTCCCACCTGCATTTTACGACCAACGAAGAATCAGCCCGGCGTGTCCGTCAGCTTGGTGAAGATCCCCGGTATGTTTTTAATGTCGGAAGTCCCGGAATTGATTATATAAGCCGGGTTGAATTATTGCAGCGCGATGATCTCGCGAAAGATCTTGGTGTGACATTCCTGACCAGGAATATCTTGATTACGTTTCATCCTGCGACACTGGAGGATGATGACCCCGGTCAACAATTTGGGGAAGTTCTGAAGGGTTTGGATGGTCTGGGGTCTGGGGTCGGCATTATCTTTACGGGGACGAATGCGGATTCCTCGGGTCGCATCATTAATCGGATGATCGATGAATATGTGTCGAAGAAAAGCAACGTCCGTTGTTTCACATCGCTAGGGCAGGTCCGTTATTTGAGCCTTCTCAACCAGGTTGATGTGGTTGTTGGAAATTCCTCGAGCGGCCTGTATGAGGTCCCTTCCTTCAAGAAGCCGACAGTGAATATTGGTGACAGACAAAAGGGAAGATTAATGGCCAACTCTGTAATCAATTGCCGGACGATGGCGTCAGATGTTCAGACAGCCATTGAAAAGTCTTTTTTAATGGATTGCAACCACGTCGAGAATCCATACGGGGATGGACGCTCATCCGAGAGGATCATAGAGATCATCAAATCCGTCCATGACCTGCCGTCGCTTATAAGGAAATCGTTTATCGATATTCGCACCCCATGAAGAAAAAGCACGTTTTCATCATAGCCGAGGCCGGGGTCAATCATAACGGTTCTGTTGACCTTGCCAGAGAATTGATAGATGCGGCAGTGAATGTAAAGGCAGATGCCATTAAATTCCAGACATTTACGGCAGATGCATTGGTGCGGCGCGAAACACCTGCGGCTGACTATCAGAAGAAGATGGTGCACACCCGTGCATCTCAGTATGATCTGCTCAAGGCACTCGAGCTTAATGAAGACGCGCACAAGACAATAGTCGAATGCTGTGCTAAAAGAAATATTCAATTCCTGTCGACAGCTTTCGATATCCGTAGTCTTGACATGCTGGTAAATACCTTCGGAATGTCACTGATCAAGATACCCTCCGGCGAAATAACGAACGGGCCATTCCTTCTCAAGGCCGGGCAGACAGGCAAGCCGATCATATTGTCGACGGGTATGAGCACGGTCCGGGAGATCAAGGTGGCCCTTTCTGTGATCGCTTTTGGATATACGGTGAGGGGGGTAGTTCCATCGGAGAGATCCTTTCGAGAGGCCTTTGTATCGAAGACGGGTCAGGCAGCGCTTCGACGCAAGGTAACTCTGCTTCATTGCACATCTGAGTATCCGGCCCCACCGGATGAAATAAATCTTAAAGCGATAACAACGTTAAGCGATATATTTGGTCTCCCCGCCGGGTTTTCGGATCATTCAGCAGGCATTTATGCACCTATGGCCGCCGTTGCTCTCGGAGCGACCGTCATCGAAAAGCATTTCACGCTTGACCGCAGGCTTCCCGGTCCTGATCACATGACATCCCTTGAACCCGGTGAGCTTCGGGAAATGGTCCAGGGCATCCGGGAGATCGAGAGATTTTTGGGCAATGGCAAGAAGGTCCCGACAGTCTCGGAGTTGAAAAATCGTGACTTGGTCAGGAAGAGTATCGTAGCGCGAGAGGTAATAAAGAAAGATGACCGCCTTTCCCCCGGGAATGTCACATTTAAAAGACCTGCTAACGGACTGTCACCGATGAGTTATTGGCGGATGCTGGGAAAACTGGCCGGGAAAGACTATAAAGCTGACGAATCAATCATGGGAACAGGGAGAAAATAATGGCGCAGCCTGCCGCTCATAAACCGGTTATTGTCCTGTGCGGCGGAGGACATGCCAGAGTTGTCATCAATGCCCTCATTAGCATGAAGAGAGTAGTACTTGGCATTGTCGACGAAGATTCGGACCTTGCCGGGCAGAACATACTTGGATTGCCGGTATTGGGCAGTGAAAGTGCATTGAAGATGTATTCGCCTGAAAAGGTCACCCTTGTAAACGGGCTTGGCGGTCTAAAAAGCATGACCCCCCGGACTGAACTCTTCGAAAGATTTAAGAAACAGGGATATGAATTCCTGACTGTTATTCATCCTTCAGCAATTATCGGGATGGATGTTGAGTTTTCAGAAGGTGCCCAAATAATGGCGGGCGCTGTCATCCAGACTGGTTCCAGGATAGGCTCCAATTCGATTATAAATACGACTGCATCCGTCGATCATGATTGCATTATAGGCAGGAATGTCCATATCGCGCCGGGTGTTACCTTGTGCGGTGCCGTTCTTGTAGGTGACGGCGCATATATAGGAAGCGGCGCAACGATTATCCCGGGTATTACCGTCGGGAAGGATGTTCTTGTAAAAGCTGGAACGACGGTGATACGAGATGTCGTTAATCAGTCACAGAAAAGCAACCGGTAAGGGTGAATATGAAAGACTGGAAGAAAACGCTCGTTAAGACTGAGACTAAGATAATTCACGCAATGGAGATAATCGATCAGAGTTCACTACAAATCGCCCTCGTGATCGGCGATGGTGATCGACTGGTCGGGCTCGTGACAGATGGGGATATACGCAGGGGGCTTCTCAGGGGGGTCGCACTGGACGAACCGGTTGAGAAAATAATGAAAAAGGACTACACGACCGCTGGGATTGAGGTATCAAAAGAAGTCATCCTCCAGCAAATGAAACAAAAAGAGCTACGGCACATTCCTGTGGTGGATGCCTGGGGGCATATCGTTGATCTTAAGATATTGGATGATCTTATTGAAATGTCGCCAAAAGATAATTTCATTATACTGATGGCCGGTGGTCAGGGCTCCCGTCTTAAGCCGCTGACCATGGACTGTCCGAAACCCTTGCTAAAAGTTGGCAGCAAGCCCCTTATGGAAACCATTATTGAAAATTTTATCGAATATGGATTCCATAAGTTTTTTATTTCAGTCAATTATAAGGCAGAAATGATCGAAGAATATTTTCAGGACGGGAGCCGGTGGGGTGTCTCGATCCGGTACATTCATGAAGATATACAAATGGGGACAGCAGGTTCTCTGGCGTTATTGCCGGAAATTCCGGAGATACCCGTCATCATCATGAATGCCGATCTCCTGACGAAGGTCAATTTCCAGCATCTTCTTGATTTCCATCAAAGCCACAAGGCGAAGGCCACAATGTGTATCCGGGATTATCATTTCCAGTGCCCTTATGGTGTTATCAAAACGGAACATTACAGGCTCACCCGGATCGAAGAGAAACCCACACATTCATTCTTCGTCAATGCAGGAATCTACGTTCTTGAACCAGATATGCTTGAGCTTATACCGAAAGACATGAAAACGGATATGACGGAATTTTTCGAAAAAGCGATCGAACTAGGGTATGAAACAGTTGCTTTTCCCATCCGAGAATACTGGATGGACATTGGAATGGTGGATGATTTCGAACGCGCCAATGGTGAATATAGCGAGATATTCAAATGATGGACGATAAAAGAATACTCGCAATGATACCTGCGCGAGGCGGTTCAAAAGGAGTGCACCGAAAAAATTTAGCGTGTATATGCGGCAAGCCTTTAATTGCCTGGTCTATAGACGAGGCGCTGAAATCGAGGTATATAGATCGCCTGATCCTTTCATCTGAAGATGCAGAGATTATTCAAATCGCATCCGAATTGGGATGTGATGTTCCGTTTGTGAGACCGAACAGTCTGGCACAGGATGATACCCCGATGATCGAAGTAGTTTCGCATGCCCTAAGTATTCTTGGCGAAGGTTTTTCCTATCTTGTTTTATTGCAACCGACATCTCCCTTGAGAAATGCCCAGGACATAGATACGTGCATACAGCATTGCTTAGCAAGCAATGCCAAAGCATGTATTTCGATGACGGAGGCAAGTAAAAGCCCCTTCTGGATGTACAGCGTTTCTGAAACTGGATATCTCGTTCCGTTCATGGATAATGATAAACAATACACACGCAGACAGGACATACCTAAAGCCTTTATCCCTAACGGTGCGGTATATGTTTCTGAAATTGATTTTTTAAGAGAGCGATCGGCATTTATTACAGATCAAACCAAAGCATATATAATGCCTGCAGAACGTTCATTCGATATTGATAGCCGGCTCGATATGGAAATCTGTGAATTTCTGTTATCGAAGAAATAATTCGAGGCCCGATATTGTAGATCTTACATATTCAGCAGGACAAAGGAGCAAGAAATCATGATAGCAAAAAAAGACACAATAAAAATGTATAATCTGCCCACTGAAGTAAAATATTGCAAAAAATGCACTATTTCAAACCAGCGGCCGAGAATCGTTTTCGATGACGAAGGGGTCTGCTCAGCATGCAGGTTTGCCGAATATAAAGATTCCAAGGTAGATTGGGGGCAGAGAGAAAAAGAATTACAGGCCCTTTGCGACAGATTTAGAAAAGATGATGGATCCTTCGACGTTATTGTCCCTTTTAGCGGAGGCAAAGACAGTGGTTCTGTTGCTCACAAACTGAAGGCTAAATATGGTATGCACCCATTGACTGTGACATGGTCTCCTCATCTTTATACCGATCCTGGGTGGATGAATCTGCAGTCGGGAATTCACGTAGGGGGATTGGATAACATCTTGGGGTCTCCGAATGGACATACTCATCGAAAATTAACCAAAATAGCTTTTGAAATACTGGGTGACCCATTCCAGCCCTTCATATATGGACAGACAAACTTTCCTCTCACGATAGCGGCTAATTTCAATATTCCCCTCCTTATGTATGGCGAAAACGGTGAAGTTGAGTATGGGGGTGACATGAAGAATGCTTTTGTACCTACCCGAAATTATAAAACCGATCACAAGAAGCATTACTTTTCCGGTATTGCGCCCGAAGATCTCGTCCATTACGGTATTGAAAGGCAGGAGCTTACGCCATATGTGGCCCCGCCCACAGAAAGGCTGGAAGCTTTGGGCACAGAGGTCCATTTCTTCAGTTATTATGAAAAGTGGGTTCCGCAAGAGAACTATTACTATTGCGTAGAGAATACCGGCTTTAAGGCATTGCCAAATAGAAATGAGGGGACTTATTCAAAATATGCATCTTTTGACGATAAACTCGATGGTTTCCATTACTACCTGGCTTTCATTAAATTTGGCATAGGAAGGGCGACTTCAGATACTGCACATGAAA
>CAIQJW010000062.1 GCA_903872255.1 uncultured delta proteobacterium
AAATTGTAATTACGCCACAGCCTCGAAAGCCGGAATCCAGGTTTTTTCGCTTCTAACGGGACCTACTACCCATAACCTATTACCTATTTTCACTATTTACTGATCATATTAAATATCTCTTCCTTCAAAATATTCTTCGCCATTTCTTTCGGGATTCCTGACTTGATGACGGTCCCTTTTTTGAAGAGCATTGCGCTCGTCGCGCCGAAGGCGAGGCCGATGTCGGCTTCACGGGCTTCGCCGGGGCCGTTCACCTCGCATCCCATGATGGCGACGTCGAGGTATTGATCGAATTCGTTTACGTCCTTTTCAAATTCCTCGACGATATCGGCGAGATTCACCTTGGTTCGCCCGCAGGTGGGGCAGGAGATTATATTTATGCCTCTTTTCCTCAAGCCGAGGTCCCTCAGGATGTGATATCCCGCTATGACCTCAAAGACGGGATTGCCTGTGAGCGACACCCTGATCGTATCGCCGATGCCTTCATTAAGAAGTATGCCGATGCCGATCGCGGACTTGATCGCGCCCGAGAAGACGGGGCCTGCCTCGGTGATCCCGACGTGGAGCGGGTAATCTGACCGTTTGGAAAATTTCCTGTACGCGGTGATGGTTTCCTGAATATCCGATGCCTTGAGGGACACTTTAAGCTCCGTCCATCCGACATCCTCAAAAAGCGCGATATGGTAGAGGGCACTTTCGACCATCGCATCGGCACCGGGCTTCGAATAATTCTTCATGACGCGCTTTTCGATGGAGCCGATATTCATTCCGAGGCGGACCGGTGTCTTTGTCTCCCGGGCCATTACCGCGATTTCTTTCACTTTTCGCAGGTTATTGATTGTGCCTGGATTTATACGAATGCCGTCAATGCCGAATTCCATCGCCTTCAATGCTATTTTGTGATTGAAATGAATATCGCCGATAATGGGAACATCCACTTCCTTCTTGAGAAAGGGAATGATCTTGCAGGTTTCCTCCTGGGGCAGGGCTATCCTGACGAGTTCGCAGCCCGCTTTTTTCAGTTCCCGTGTCTGTATGAGCGTCTCACTGAAATTTTCAGGGTTTGTTTTGAGCATGGATTGAACGACTATGGGAGCGCCGCCCCCTATGGGGACCCCGCCCACCTTTATCGCTCTTGTTTTTTTCCGTTTCATTTTCTTGTCCTTGAATGGAAGTGACGAAAGTCTTGGGGTTATATTATCCCGTGCCATGCTTCATGTCAATTATCCTTGTTTAGAAATTAATTTGCGCTCAGGGCGCCGACCTGATATATTTTGAACGCCAATGGATAATAGAAAGAAAAAAGGCATTCTGCTCATCGTCATCGGTATTTGCATACCTCTGTTCGCTCTGCCCTTTGTGTCGGGTTTTGATATACATAAAGGGTTAATGGATAATTTTTATAACACCGGGATCAGGATAACAAAGGATACCGGGCAAACCGCTAAAGTCGATGATATTCCCGCTGCCGACAATTCGAAAAACCCCTTGGACCTCAAAAAGATGAGGATCGAAAAGATCCCTCTCCGCTTGTTTTTTGTTCCCGCCATCCTGTTGATCTATATAGGGATCGCAATGATCGCCAATGCCCGGAAAAGGCTTCCCGGACCGAAATCCTGAATGTAGACAGAATATCCCTGAAGGTTATCTACTAAAAATAGAAAAACGAAAAAAATTTTCTGTACCGCGGGCTGTTTGTTAACTATTTCACTTGACTATCCTGTTGGTGGTGGGATAGTTTCTTACAACAATTTCAGAACCTTTATTATCACAATTCAATATGCAGCCAGGAGGACAGGTAAATGATGGATAAATGGACCTTTGGCTTTACGATGGTTGTTGTCGGAATGGGTGGAACGATCTGTACTCTCATTATTTTCAGTCTCTTAATGTCCGCCCTCAAAAAGATTTTTCCGTATAAGAAAGAAGAAAAATAATTTAAGGGAGGATGAGCGCATGTTTGCCGATTCTGTAATGAATGGTTTAAATGGACTGACAGCTGGCTTCGCGAACCTGCACTGGTCGCATCCCGTGATGATGATCATTGGCGGACTGTTATTGTGGCTTGGGATCAAGAAAGATTGCGAGCCCTTGCTTTTAGTTCCTATCGGGTTCGGATGTATTCTTGTCAATATACCCCTCGCGGGGCTTATGGAGAAAGAGGGCTTCCTTCGCATCCTTTATGACGCCGGGGTTCTCACGGAACTCTTTCCGCTTTTCATATTCGTCGGTATAGGAGCGATGACGGACTTCGGCCCGGTCCTCGAGAACCCCTATACGTTCCTTCTTGGTGCGGCCGGCCAGTTCGGGATATTCCTTACCCTGCTTGCCGCTCTGGCGCTGGGTTTTCCCTATAAAGACGCTGTGACTATCGGCATCATCGGTGCCTGTGACGGACCTACGGTCATATACGTGGCCTCGAAATACGCACAGCACCTATTAGGGCCGGTTACAGTTGCGGCGTATTCATATATGGCCCTTGTTCCGGTTCTTCAGCCGCCTATTATGAGGATGCTCACAACGAATAAAGAAAGAATGACCGTAATGAAGACGCATCAGAAAACGGTTTCTAAGACCACAAAGATGCTTTTCCCCATCGTAATAACCATCCTCGGCGGACTCATAGCCCCGATGGGCCTGCCGCTTCTGGCAACGATCATGCTCGGGAATCTCATGAAAGAGTCGGGAGTCGTGGCTCGATTGACAAGTGCCGCTGAGAACGAGATCGCCAACATCGTCACGCTTTTGCTCGGTATCTGCATCGGCGCCACCATGAGCGGCCCCGTATTTGTCCAGCCGAAGACGCTTCTCATCCTTATCCTCGGACTTCTCGCGATATGCCTTGACACAGTGTTCGGCGTTCTTTTCGGCAAGATCCTGTACCTTGTGACCGGCGGGAAGATCAACCCTCTCATTGGTGCAGCAGGTATCTCGGCGTTCCCGATGTCTGCCAGGGTTGTTCAGAAAGAGGGTCTGAAATACAACAAGAAAAATTACCTCCTCATGCACGCAATGGGCGCGAATGCAGGCGGGCAGGTCGGTTCCGTTATGGCTGCAGCGGTTATGCTGTCGGTCCTTAATGGAATGGGAATCATATAAGACCAGGTTATGGGTGACAGGTCAGAGGTCATGGGAAAACCGGATATGACCTGTGATACATAGAAAATTAACGAGGCCGGATAGAGAATGACTATCCGGCCTTTTTTTGCCGCTGTGTGTGGAGGATAAGGCTTGCACAAGATGTTTGACTTGGTATACACTAGGACGGTGGCGGTTCAGATAAAAATAAGGGGTTTTAATTAGAACCGGGTGAATTAGGGGCGTGTGTCGCCCTTTTTTTTCGGGGTAATATTTCAAAAGGGGGTTCGGGTTATGGAATTTTTGCCAATTGCAGCCAGTGTTGTGTTTCTCATCAGCATAATTCTCGTCATTACGGGGTGGGTAGACAGCGTCATTGCAGCGCTGGGCGGTATCCTGCTGATGGTTTTTATTGGAGTATATTCCGATGTTGACGCCTTCAAGATCGTCGACTGGAACGTAATATTCATCCTGCTCAGCATCTGGATCATATCGGGGTATTTCGGGCGGTCCGGTGTTCCCGATTTTCTGTCCGCATTGATGCTAAAGCTATCAAAGGGCAATGTAGCATTTTTTGTCACTAGCATCGGCATGCTTGCCGGGTTTGTTTCAATGCTTATTGATAATGTCGTCGTTGTCATCATGTTCGCACCGGTCATATTCCACGCATGCAGAAAATTCGGCTTTCCCGCTTTTGCACCGGTTCTCTTTGTCGGTTTGTGCGCCAACTTTATGGGAACGGCGATGCTGCTCGGTGACCTCCCGCCTCAGATGCTCCATAGTGTATCCGGTATCGAATTCTGGGGTTTTATCTGGCATTCAGGTAGGCCGTCCTCGTTCTTTATCCTGAGTATTTCATACATTATCACATGTGGTGTTTTCTATTTTATATTCTTGAAAAAATATAAGGGTATTCGAATGGATGTGGCGTCAATTAAGGAAAAGCCCAGTGATCATATAACAGATAAACCTTTCGCGATCGTTACATGCGGCGTATTCCTTCTGACGATCCTCGCAATGGCTTTCAGACCGTTTTTCGGGTACCACCTTGGTTTTATTGCGATGTGGGGAGCCATTTTCCTGATCCTCTTCTTTGAACTGTTCGGTAAACATTTCACGGTAAAAACACCAAATGTCGAACACGTTCTGGCTGAACTTGACTGGAGGGCCATCGGATTTTATGTTGCCCTGTTCGCACTGGTCGGTGGTCTTGAACATGCCGGCGTTATTAAGATGGTTACGAATCAAATTACCCCCATAATACAGAAAAGCCTCATTCTCGGAAGCACGGCGTTATACTGGATAAGCGCCCCGATCGTGGGAATAGTGGAACACGATGCTTATATTCTAACGTTGCTCTATGTCATACGGGACCTCGGCAAAGATACGGGTATGAACCCCTGGCCGCTCTACTGGATGCTCCTTTGGGCCGGTACACTCGGCAGCAACCTGACAGTGGCAGGCGCTCCGGCGCTCTTTGTTGCAAAAAATCTTGGCGAAAAAGAGGATCAAAGGACGGTCTCTCTGAAAGAATTCCTGGGTATAACGGCTCCATTTGTCATTATCTCATTGATCTCTTGTTATATACCGGCGATGCTTATCTGGGTCATTCCCTTTGCAAAGTAGGGGAAGGGGGTAATTATGGCAATACTCACTATTTCGCGGCAGTTCGGCGGCGGAGCAAAGGCTATCGCGCTTCAGGTAGCGTCAGAGCTTGGCTATGAATATATTGACCGCGCGACAATGTTCAAGGACATATCTGCACAGGGTCCCCGCTGGGGGACATATGCCAAGGATTTCGACGAGCAGTACCCCAATGTGTGGGAACGGAACGACTGGTCTTTTAAGGCTTTTGTCGCATTGATCCAGAGCCTGATATATGACTATGCAAAAAGGGATAAGGTCATCATAGCCGGCACGGGGGCGACTTTTCTCCTCAAGGGAGTCCCGCATGTTCTCAGGATCCGCATAGAAAGCAGTCTGGAGGACAGGATAAACAGGATACAGGGCGACCAGGTCATCAATGAGAATACCGCCCGCTGGATAATCGAGAAGGTCGACGCGGATATGTCGCGGTCCATGTATATCCTTTATGGAAGGCATTGGGACGATAGCCGTGAATATGACAGGGTTTTCAATAGCTCGACGGAGGCACAGGCGGACATCGTAGACGAGATCAAGAAAGGCCTTGCGGCGAAAGAAGCGCTCAGGGACCAGGAGGTTTTCAACATCCTGGATTTAAGGGCCCTAGCTGCCAGGGTAAAGGCTTCAATCCTCACGAATCCAGATTTTATCGTTTCCTATCTCGATGTCACGCCAAGGGAAGAGGGGATGCCGAAATACGGCCTTGCCGTCAAGGGTTTCGTGCACGAGATGGATGATGCATCGGACATTGAAGTAGCGGTCAAGGAGATAACCGGCGATATGCCCGTCGAATTCGACATACAATTCCAGATGCTTCCCCGATTCGGTCACTGGGATTTTAAATGACCGAGGAAAGACAGATGATATCCCCGGCGGGCTTAACCGGGTGGGTATCAATACAAGCAAAACCGTTTCAAATCTCGACAATCATTCTGATTGTAAATGAAGATGAAGGTGAGAGCAATGACAAGAACACTGGGTGATATAACCAGCGAGCTCAAAGAGAAGTTCATTATGCCCGCAAAAGAAGAGGCGAAGGGTATTATTGACGAAGCGCGCGCTCAGGCGAGCCAGATCCTCCGGGAGGCAAGACAGGAAGCGGAGGAGATACGCAGCAAGAGCATCGAGGACTCTGACGAAGCCAAGAAGAAGATGGACGCCGATATGCAGGTGGCAGCGCGTCATTTTGTGCTCCTCCTTGAAGAGCGGCTCGAAAGGTCCATCGTCCGTCCTGTTGCCGAAGAGACGCTAAGGACAGTGTTTGACGACCCGGATTTCCTGAAAGAGATCATAGGAACGCTGGTTCAGGAGTTCTGCAGATCCCAGGGAAGTCAGAGCAGTATCGATATCATTCTTCCCGAGAGCAAGAAAAGTGTGCTTGAGCTTTTTTTCCTCGAGAAATTCAAGGAAAAGGCAGCAAAGGGAGTTACGATCCGGTTTTCAGATAAAGTAAGCTTCGCTTTCAGGATAGGAATCGGAGAGAGCGGCGGTAAGTACTTCAATTTTGAAGATGGCCTGCCGCAAGCTTTTGCCGAATTTTGTTCGCCCGGTTTTAGAAAATTCTTTTTTGGATCAAGCTGGGGGTAAGTCCCAAATGGGAAGCTACTTTTTTCTTGCCAACCTGCTCCCTCCAATGCCTGCTGAGCTTGGTGACGAGTTTTCCGTTTCTTTCGCGGACATATCGCTTATAATCAAAAGGAATATTGAGTACGATGACGTCCCTCTTGTCGACTTGAGCCTGATGTTCGTCGATACCCGCAATTTTGAGTCCCATTTGCAGGGCTGGGACATTTTCCTCCCCGGAGGAACTCTAAGTCGGGACCAGTTGAGCCAAGAAAGAGAACTGCCCTTTTTTATGCGTGCCTTCCTTGCGGAGAACGAACGGCGGGAACGCCGCGGGTATGTATATGATGGCCTTTGGGAACGTTATTTTGCTTACTCCTATTCACTTGCTGCAGAAATGGGATGCAGCTTTCTTGTCGGTTACCTTTCCTGGGAGATCAGGCTGAGGAATAGCCTTGCCGCGCTGCGAGCGCGAGGGACGGGAGAAGATGCACAGAACTACCAGATGCTTCCCTGGGTGGGTAGTCTGAATCTTACCCCGATATTACACGAATTGAACCCGGAGAAGGGGCCTGTGTCAATCGAGAAATTTCTTGATCAGGAACGTTTGAAGAGTATTTACGAGCATGAAGGGGTGGATCCCTTTTCCCGCAATGCGATCCTTGCCTATCTTGAAAGGTCCCGCATTTTCAGTCGTTGGTATGGGGTTTACGAGAGTTTCGATCTTGAAAACATTATTGCTTCCGGAGGTTAGACGTTGGCACATTCTTTAGAGAGCCGGGTCCTTGCCGTGAATGGTCCCCTGATAACGGTAGAAGTGATCAGGGGTCACCATATAATGATGAATGAAGTCGCCTACGTCATGCACGGGGATATCGGCCTCAAAGCGGAAGTGATCAGGATACGGGGAAATATGGCGTATATCCAGGTGTTTGAGAACACCGTGGGGGTGAAGGTGGGTGACCCCGTAGTTTTTACCGACGAACTCCTTTCCGCCACCCTGGGTCCGGGTATGCTCGGGCAGATCTATGACGGGCTCCAGAACCCGCTAAATGAACTCGATAACATCCAGGGTTTTTTTCTTCGGCGCGGCCACTACCTGAGCGCCCTCGACACTTCTAAAAAATGGGAGTTCACACCGCTTGTGACGCAAGGGGCACGGGTAAAGGCTGGACAATATCTGGGAAGGGTCTCGGAGGGCATGTTTGATCATCACATCATGGTTCCCCTTGCGCTTCAGGGCGGTTTTGAAGTGATGGATATAGCTGGCCCGGGCTCGTATACCGTGGAAGATATGATTGCCACGCTCAAAAATGCCGAAGGTCGCGAGTCGCCGGTGTCGATGAAGCAGAAATGGCCGATCAAGCTTCCGATCCGCGCCTACAAGGAGCGGCTGTTGCCCGATCGTCCCCTGTTGACCCAGTGCCGCATGATCGATATCTTTTTCCCTATTGCCGAAGGGGGCACGGCGTGTATCCCCGGCCCTTTCGGAGCTGGAAAGACGGTTTTGCAGCAGATCATATCAAGGTATGCGCAGGCGGACATTGTCATCATCGTTGCCTGCGGAGAAAGGGCCGGGGAAGTTGTAGAGACTATACGCGATTTTCCGAAGTTGGAAGACCCAAAGACGGGCAGGTCTCTTATGGACCGAACGGTGATCATATGCAATACCTCATCTATGCCTGTTGCCGCTCGCGAAGCATCTATATATACAGGGGTTACCCTTGGGGAATACTACCGTCAGCTCGGTCTCAAGGTCCTTCTGCTTGCAGACAGCACATCGAGGTGGGCGCAGGCTTTGCGTGAGTCGTCGGCGCGAATGGAGGAGATCCCGGGAGAAGAGGCTTTTCCCGCCTATCTGGAAAGCCGGATCGCCGCTATCTACGAGAGGGCAGGCCTTGTCAAACTTTACAACGATGTGACCGGTTCCCTGACGATGATCGGAAGTGTTTCCCCGGCGGGGGGGAACTTTGAAGAGCCGGTCACGCAGAATACGCTCAAAGTTGTCGGTGCCTTCTATGGATTGTCAAGGGCAAGGTCGGATCAGAGGCGTTATCCGGCGATAGACCCCATGATATCATGGAGCATCTATCTGAAACAGATGGAGGCATCGCTTAGCCTACTTCATCCGAAATGGAGAACCCTCATCGAAGAAGCCCGGGAGCTTTTGTATCGGGGGAACGACATACATCAGATGATGCTGGTGATCGGAGAGGAAAGTATAAGCATCGAGGACCTGATAATCCTCTTGAAGGCAGAGACAGTAGACGCAGTCTGCCTCCAGCAGGATTCTTTCGACGCCGTGGACAGGGCGACGCCCAGGGAGAGGCAGGTGGACGATTTTCTCCTTCTCATGGACATGGTACACACAACATTTTCTTTTGAGAACAGGGAGGAATGCAAAAAGGAGATGACGCGCCTCCGGAACAATTTTTTCCAGATGAAGTATTATCCGTTCAAGTCTGATGGATATCAGAAATACAGGCAAGAGATCAGAGAGATTCTTGAAGAGAGGGTGAAGGTAGAATGATCGTCGAATACACTCAGATCACCAGCATTCAGGGAGACATCATTGCCGTCGAAGCAAAGGACATCAGGTACGGGGAACTGGCGGCCGTAAGAAGCCGGCTGAGAACATCTCTTGCCCAGGTGATCAGGCTGCGCGGAAACGAGGTGCTCCTCCAGGTCTTTGCCGGGGCCAAGGGCATTTCGACGGGCGACAGGGTGCGTTTTCTGGGTCATCCCATGCAAGTCACTTATGGCGACGCGATGCTGGGAAGGGTATTCAATGGCTCAGGTCTCCCCCTTGATGCGGGACCGGATCTCAGGTCGTATCCGCGCCACGAGGTCGGCGGGCCATCGGTGAACCCTGTCAAGCGCATCATTCCACGCGGGTTCATTGAGACAAGGGTACCTATGATCGATGTGTTCAATCCTCTGGTTGAGAGTCAGAAACTCCCAATCTTCGCGGCCGCAGGCGAACCGTACAACGAACTCCTGACCAGGGTCGGGATACGCGCCAATGCCGATGTCGTTATTCTCGGAGGGATAGGCCTGAAACATGATGAGTACCTGAAATTTCGGCATGCTTTCGAAGAGGCCGGAGTGCTGCCGAGAACAGTGATGTTCATCCATACCGCTTCGGATCCCGTGGTGGAGAGACTCCTTGTACCGGACATGTCTCTTGCGCTGGCGGAACAGTTCGGGGTCAGCGGCAAGAGGGTGCTCGTTCTCCTGTCAGACATGACGGCATTTGCCGATGCAATGAAAGAGGTGGCTATTTCAATGGACCAGGTTCCCTCGAACCTGGGCTATCCGGGCTCCCTTTACAGTGATCTTGCGGCCAGGTATGAGAAGGCGGTCGATTTCGAAGGGGCAGGGAGCATCACGATCCTTGCAGTGACCACGATGCCCGGCGACGACGTCACCCATCCTGTCCCGGACAATACCGGCTATATCACGGAAGGCCAGTTCTATCTCAAGAACGGCGTCGTAGAGCCCTTTGGCTCGCTTTCCCGTCTCAAACAGCTTGTCGTCGGAAGTGTGACAAGGGAAGATCACGGCTATATCATGAACAGCATGATCAGACTTTTCGCCAGAAGCAGAGAAGTGGAACAAAAGCTCGCCATGGGCTTCGAAAAGACTGAGGATGATGAGCGTTTCTTGAAATATGGCAGGCTTTTCTATGATCGGTTCATGGATCTCAAGGTCGATATCGGCCTCAACTCGGCTCTGGATTTGGGATGGAAGACGTTGGCCGAATGCTTCAATCCCGACGAGGTGGGGATCAAACAGTCGATGATCGATGGGTACTGGCCTGGACAAGGTCGATCAGAATTTGGGGATTAATGGAAGAACGGGTCAGGCTCAACAAGGTTTCTCTCCGGGAACAGAAACAGAAGATGGTGCTGTACGGTCGTTTTTTGCCTGTCCTTGCGGCAAAAAAACAACACCACCTGATGCAGTAGTCCATTGTTCGAACGGAGATGGATGACCAGAGAGGCCTCATGGAGGAGACTATGGAGGAGATCACATCCTTCGGCTCCGTGTACCGCATGATGGAGGATGTCCTGCGATACCACATCTCCATAAAGGAGGTCCGCTTTTCCCATCGGAACATTGCCGGCTTGAAGATGCGGGAATTTCGTGAAGTTGTCTTTCATGAACCGGGATACAGCCTCTTTGTGACGCCATACAGTTTTGACCACGTACTGTCCCGGATGAGATATGTGATATCGCTCAGGGAAAAGATCAAGATGCTTGAAGAGCAGTTCCGGGGGCTTGAAAAGGAATTCAGGAAAGCGAGCCAGCGTATCAACCTTTACGAACAGAGACTGATCCCGCGTTGCAAAGAGGCCGTCAGAAGGATCAATGTTCATCTCCAGGATCAGCAGGCAGCGGCGGTAGGTGTTGCGAAAACGGCAAAGATGTTGGGCGAAGAGGGCTCGTATTACTAAACCGGTGATACACGGCTGAAACAATAAGCAAAAGGGAGTTCTAATTGGCCATAGCGAAGATGAAAAGGGTCTTTATCGTTGGCCTTGTTGATGACAAGGATAAGACCCTGGAGTTTATTCGGGGCACGGGTGTTCTTCATGTTGAGCCGATCAACAAACTGACCGGTGGGGCTGAAAGCAGGAGTATCGCCATTGTCCAGGAAATGAGAAGGACCTGGCGGGCATATGAATCTGTCAAAGGATTTGCACAGCATAAGAAGATGATCGACATACCCCTCACTGTTGACGAGGTATTGCCGTTCTGTGAAAGGCAGCTTGCCGCCCTGAGTGAGGCCCGTACCAGGCGCATGACACTTGAAAAAATGAGCGGGGAACTCCTTGAATGGGGCGACTTCGATCCTTCCATCCTCAGCGAACTGGAAAAAGACGGGGTTTTCGTTCAAAGGTTCAGGGCCCATACGGCAGATATCGATGAACATGCCTTTTCACACGATACGTTCCTGCAGATCGTGAGTCGTAAACCGGTGCCCCATTTCTTCACTATAACCACTGGCGCCCCTATCGAGTTGCCATGGGCAAGGCTGCTTAAAAATCCCGAAATGAGTTTGACGGATGCGGCTCGCGAGATACGTTCTCTTGCGGATAAAGAGGAAGAGATCGATGCTGAACTTGCAGGTGTCAGAGACAGGGTAGAGGTATTGAAAAGCCAGTACATCAATTTGTTAAACGAAGCCAATTACACGGAGTGCCTGGGTTCTCTATATGAAGAAGAACTGCTTTTCGGTCTTCAGGGCTGGATTCCTCTGGATATCGAAGATGATTTTTTTCGTCAGGCGGCGGGCACGGAACTTGCCGTAACTGTGACCACAAGAGACCCCGGGGAAGACGAAAAGCCGCCGGTACTGCTCAGGAGCAACTGGATCTTCGAGAGAATCAGGCCTCTCATGAGGCTTTATGGATTGCCCGACTACCGGAGCATCGATCCTTCATACTTCTTTGCCCCCTTTATGATCCTTTTTTTCGGCATCTGTCTTGGTGACGCAGGTTACGGGGCAGTTTTCTGGCTGGCCTCTTTGTTGATCGAAAAATACTTCGGTTCCTCCCATGAAGGTCTCCCGCTGGTGATGAAGCTTTGCCGGTCCTTTTCCCTTGCGGCAATTGTGATAGGCATCATTACCGGGTCGGTCTTCGGATACAATTTTGAGTCCCGACAGTGGATCGTTGTCGATATCCACCAGGAGTTCGGCGACCCTATGATCCTTTTTTACGCGAGTCTCGCCCTGGGTTTGATCCACCTGACCATTTCGTACTTAATGGGTATCGTTCAGAGTGTTTCGAGGATCGATCGACTCCAGAAGGCAGGCCTGCTCGGCGTGCTGTGGGGTGGGGCCATCCTGATAAGCCGGGCTATATGGTTTTCCGAACCCACCTTGCAGCTGAACCTTCCCTTGTACTACAGCGGGTTGGTGTTCCTTGCGGCAGGTGTATTTCTGAACCTGTTTTTTGCATCCGAGGACAAGAATTGGGTGATCAGGCTCGGGTTGGGACTTTTTAACGTTTACGGTTTGACGGGCCTTGTCGGTGATCTGCTCTCCTATGCCCGCCTTTTTGGCCTGGGCATAGCGACGACTGCCATCGCTTCGGTGATGAACACCCTGGCGGGCATGGTTTATCAGGCGGCAGGCCCTGTCATCGGCGTCGTCCTTGCAGTCTTGATTCTTATTCTGGGACACACTTTCAACCTGGTGCTCTCTATTCTGGGCAGCGTTGTGCACTCGGCGCGGCTCCATTTTGTAGAGGCTTTCAAGAACTTTTACCAGGGAGGGGGGACGGAGTATAAACCATTTAAAGTGAAAAGGGGTTCATAACATGACAAAAAACATTCGGATCCTTGTGATATCTTTCGCCCTGGTGCTTGTTGGCGGTTTTTTTACGGCTGCGCTTGCTCAGGCACAACCGGGCCAAAAGGAAACGGCGGTTCTGATTGCGAAGATCATCATGGGTTTCAGCCTTTCGTTGGGCCTTGCAGGTTCGGCGGTGGGCCTGAGCATTTCGTTCTCAGCCCTGTTAGGAGGAGGACAGGAAAACTTTTTCAAGAACATCGCAGTTGCCCTCATGCCGTCCACACAGGGCATCTATTCGATAGTTGTGCTCTTTGCCAATATGGAAGGACTCACATCGGATCCCTACACTGCGGCCGGGAAGTCGGCTATCTTCGGGTTTACCATGTTCTTTAGCGCCTGGTACCAGGGTGTCGTGTGCGCGGCGGGTATCAGAAGTATTCTCGAAGAGAAGAATACCCTGGCAAATGCGATGGTTTCAGGGGCAATGCCGGAGACATACGCGGTCTTCGCCCTCGTAATGACGTTCATTATGAAATAGCCCCCGCTCAAATTGTGTCAGACATCTTCCGGTTTTACAATCACAAGAGGAGTCTCGCAGTTCTCTCCCTGTGGCCATGATCCGGGGTTCACATTTCAACGCGGGTCACGACCCCGTGCAGCTTGTTCAGGGGAAGGTCGTGAAACTGGATGAACGGGGGGGTAAGTCTCTTCAATGTCGAGAATATTTTCCAGATAGGTTTATCTGTGGCGATCTCCTCCAGGCCGTAAAAGATGACCTTTTCATTTATCCCCGCCTCTTGAAGGATCTTTTCGATCTCGACGACCTCCATGTATCCCATCGTTATCTCGAAGACCTCGAGGCCTTCCGCCGGGGGTTCCTGGAACGTGCTGTTTACACCGAACGGGTTGTCGAGGGTCCTTATCGATACGATGATGTTGGTTTCATAGATGATATTGTTCCGGAACATCGTATGGACAATATACGGCGGTATGAATTTCGGGTCCCGGGCGAAATATAAGGCAACACCGCTGATCTTATTGAGTTCGCGGTATACCTGATTGTAGCTTTCGAGGAACACGTCGAGGGGGAGCGGCCGGATCGTCCGGTAAAGCTTCCGCTGCCCGGCCGTGTAGATAAGCATGATGATAAGCGGTATAAGAGCAATTATTATGGACCAGTACCCGCCATGAGGGATCTTGTACATGTTGGAGACAAGGAAGATTAGATCGACGATCGTTACAAGGATGGAAACGGCCATCTGGAGACGTTTCCGGAGAAAATAGAAGATCGCCGTCATCATGATGCCTGTAAGGGTCATCGTTCCCGTGACTGCAAGACCGTACGCCGCTGCAAGTTTGTGAGATTCCCGAAATTCGTACATGATGAAAAGCACGGATATCAGCAGGAACCAGTTGACGAAGCCGATATATATCTGGGAGCGCAATGCCGTCGAGGTATAATCGATCTTGAACATGGGGAGCAGCCGGGTATTTATCCCCTGGTAGACTATGGAGAACATACCGCTTATCAGGGCCTGGGATGCAATGACTGTCGCAATGATGCTCAGGACGAGGAAAGGAACGTAAAGAAGGACAGATTGACTTAAGACCATCCCGAAAAGGATATTCGTTCCCGTAGGATGGCGCAATATGTAAGACCCTTGCCCGAGGTAACACAGCGCAAGCGCAATAAACACGAAATACCACGCCCTCAGGATGGGCTTCCTTCCGAGGTGACCCATGTCGGCATATAATGCCTCGCCTCCCGTGGCGCACAATATGACCTCGGAAAGGACAAAGAACCCGGCGATACCGTTCTGGTAGAGGAATTTTATCGCATAATAGGGGTTTATGGCCTTGATGACCGATGGGGTATGGATGATCGAAAGGATGCCGGATATGGAGATAGTCAGGAACCATATGAGCATCAATGGCCCGAACGCCGCCGCAACCTTGTCGGTCCCTTTCTTTTGAAAGGCAAAAAGCACAATTGCTATAATGGCAGCCACAATGATCAATGTTGTCTGTTTCGTTCCGGCGAAACCCGGGATGAGAAGTATGCCCTCGACCGCGCTCAATATACTGATCGCGGGCGTGATAACGCCGTCGCCGACCAGGAGGGAAATACCTATATAGGTTATGATCGTGACAAAGACCATCGAGCGGGTCTTTTTCAAAAGGCGAACGAGAATGCCCCGCAGCACGAACGCGCCGCCTTCGCCTTTTTCTCCCAGGCTCATCGCGAGCCAGGCATATTCCACAGAGACCAGTATTGTCAGGGTCCAGACAATAAGCGACAGTACTCCCATGACATTTGCTTCAGTGGGTTTCAGCAGTATAAAAAGAATGGTCAGGGTATATATCGGGCTTGTACCGATATCCCCAAAGACAAGGCCGAGGGACCGGATGATCTCCTTCACGGCCGTAGCCTTCGTTTGAACTGGTGATGGGGTGTTAATCATTTTGCGTTTTAAACTTTCCCATTGTAGGATAAAACCGATCTAAAAAGCAACATGTGACGGCGGTCAAGCCTCCAGAAATGCATTGACATGGCGGATGCCATTTTTTATATTGTGATCGATAACGGGCAATCTTTTATGGGCTTTAACAGGAAAGCTGAAATTTCGTTGACAGCTTTTTTAGAATAAGTTCTAATGTACTTAAACTTGTTTCTAAAAGTAATTTAATATAGAATGCACATAAATATCGGTTTTAAAAGTAAAGTAAAGCATTTTTGGGGAAATGCGATAATAAAAATGTAAATGAAGGGGAGTCATGGAAAAGATCTGCATCGTCAAGCGAAGAAAGACAACAGCATCGATTTCACAGGACCCTGTCGTTGAAATTCATACAACTCCTCCCGCTACCGGTCCGGTCAGCGATCAGGAAGTGGTCCAGATAGAACAGATACCCGAGGTATCTTCTCCGAGCCCCATGATAGCCTCCCCGGAGAGTTTTAATATCCAGGATGGCGATCACCTTATCTTCAAGGAAGTCACTGGCGAAGAAGAGCAGATCTTCTCGATCCAGCTAAGTCCCGAGCAATCCCAGGTCGTCCAGTCGATGAATTGCATCAAAGATCTCTTGAGCGGCAAACATCATGGGGTGAAGATGTCCATGGAAGAGACCGCGGATGGAAGCACGGCTTTCAATTTTCATTTTAAACCTGTTTATACTACGCGTATGCTCAACCCGAACGATGTGTCGGTAATGCTTCAGATAGGCAAGAGCATGCTATATCGTCTGGTGAAAGAAAAGGAAATCAAAAGCTACAAGATTGGCAAGCTCAGGAGATTTCTCCTCGAAGATGTCGTTGACTATCTGAGCAAAAGCGTGCAGATGTAGTCCTGCGGCATCGAATTGTTATGAGGACCAGACAGGCGGATAGCGCTTCTGCCTGACAGAAGGAGGACATAACATAATGTACACCGAGTATTGGGGCCTAAAAAAACCGCCATTCGATAATGTGCCAGACCCATCGATGTATGTAGATTCTCACCTTTCCGTTGAAAACACCGTCGCAGAAACGCTCTTTGCCATCGAAGAAGGAAATGAATGCCTCACAGTTATAGTCGGAGATGTTGGTCTTGGCAAGACGTTGTCGCTGCGGCTTATCCTGGACTCACTGGACCAGAGTAAATATAAGATCGCTTTTGTTACAAATCCCGATATGTCCTTCGTCCAAATCTTGAGAGAGATCATCGGTCAGCTTACCGGAAAAGAATGTGAGATCAGGGGCAGGACCGAGCTCCTGGAGTTGTTTAACAAGCTCCTGTTCGAAACGGCCGATGAAGGAAAGAAAGTCCTGGTTTTTATCGACGAAGCAAACGCTATATCGCCCACCAACCTTGAAAGCCTGCGCCTTCTCACCAATATGCAGGATGATACCCGGAACCTGTTTACGATAGTCCTTGCGGGGCAGATGGAGCTTGCCAAGAGGCTTGAACATCCGAAAAGAGCTAATCTTTTCCAGCGTATCGGCACCTATAACAGGATCGAGAAAATGGACACCGAAGACCTGCTGAGAAATTATGTCGATACCAGGCTCAAAATGGCAGGCTCTGACAAGAATATTTTTACGGATGACGCAATCCATAAATTATATCAATATTCAGAAGGCGGCGTCCCCCGTCTCGTGAACAAGATAGCAAAGCTTTGTCTCAAAGCGGGTGAAACCAACAATTTCATGACGATCAATGGCGATATTGTCCAGCAGATCGGACAGCGCTTCCTTAAGATGACGGGCCCCGCCGTTCAGAAACGGACCCTGTCTGATAAACCGAAAAAATCCGCGGAAGAACCCGTGTCAGAAAAGGCTGGAACGAAGAAGAAGGCCGCTGCTGAGGAAAAACAGGTCTTTGCGCCTCCTCCGCCACCTCCAATTCAGGGAAAGCCGGTCTTTGCGCCTCCTCCGCCACCGCCACCGCCGCCACCACCACCACCACCACCACCACCACCACCCGAGGAAAAACCGGTCTTTGCCCCGCCGCCGGTTGAAGAAGAGCCGTCTTTTATCTCCCCGCCTCCTGCGCCCTCCGAAGAGATGCAACCAATGGCTGCAGAGGAACCTGCCGAGCCCGAGGTCTCTCCTGATGTACAGATGACTGTCCCCGAAGCTCCGGCGGCTGAGGAAGCCGTTTCGGAAGGCATAGAAGAAGAAAAGCCTCTGGAGGAAGAGGAGTTCCGGGAAGATATCGGATTCAAGGAATTAGTTGAACCGGAAGGCGAAGTTGAACCGGAAAAGACACCGCTTAGCCTTGTTGAGCCGGAGGAGCCGGAAATGGAAGTGAGTGAGCCGGCCCATCTGGAAGAGGAACCGGTCGAGGCTGCCCCTCCTGCCGCACCCGAGCGGGTCGAAACTGCCGAGGATATAACGCAGGCGATACCACCGGAACCTGAAAAAGAAGAACCCGTGTTCGCCGCACCTCCGCCACCTCCGCCGGTTGAAGAGGAACCGGTTTTTGCCGCTCCCGAACCGCCTCCACCTCCGCCAGCCGTAGAGGAAAAGCCGGTATTTGCACCGCCTCCGCCTCCACCGGATGTGAGGCCGATCTTCGTACCGGAGCCGCCTCCTCCGCCCCCTGCGCCGCCACCGGCAGAACCGGCCCGACTCAATGTGGAAGCACCGGCGGAAGTTATTGCGGAGCTGGAGCCTGATGCTGCTTTCGTTGCGGGCTGTAAGATCAAGATCGAGATACCGACGCACATTTTTGAACAGACAATCAACGCCGGAATGGACCAAAAGCGGAAGATAGCCGGTGTACTGGCAGCCCAGACACTGGAAAAGAACCCGCAGCTTACGGCGTCGCCCACAGTCGACCCCGTATCGGTATGGAGCGAGATACTTTCGGTCATAATGAAACGGCTGGAAGCATAGAAGAAAGTTCCACTATTTTTTTGTATCAGTCTTCTGTTTTGTTCTGTCGGGATCTGTGAAGTTGGATCATGCCGAGAAGCTGTTTCGCTTCCCGATGTTGGGGATTTGTAGCAAGCACATATTGAAGCCTGCCTTTTATTCCCTCGAGAAGTTCGGGGTCGGGTTTTGCCCGATATTGAATATACTGGAGACGGGCGAGGTTGTAATGGGCGTCTTCCTGGTAGTTATTTACAAGCAGGGATTTGCTGTATGCAAATATGGCATTGTCAATACTTCCCAGGGTTTCGTATATATAACCAAGGTAGTTCCATGCGGCGGTATTGTCGGAGCTGAGCTCGACAACACGTGAAAATGAGTCGAATGCCTTCCTCGGTTCACCTTGCTGGAGATAAAGGCGACCCGTATTGAATATTGCCTTGACATGGTGCGGATCGATTTCAAGCGCCTTGCGGTACTCTTCTATCGCTTCGTCGAACATATCATGCCTGTCTAAGATAGATCCGAGAAAAAAATGAGGCTGAGGGGCGTAAGGGTCGATCTCGATGGCTTGTTGCCATAAAGATATCGCGCCATTATAATCGGCTTGCATCTCGTGAATATGCGCCAGATTGATAAACGCTTCCATATGCTTCGGGTTTATCTTTAAAGCCTGTTCGTACATTTGTCTGGCCATTCCGAAACGATCCATCTTCTCGTATGTATAACCGAGATTGATATATGCCTCGACGTTTTCCGTTTCAAGCTGAATGACCTTCGTGAAATGATGAAGCGCCTTTTCGTAATCCTCCTGCTTGAGGTAGATGAGCCCGAGGTTCACATAGGCGGCTGCATAGTCGGGGTCGATCTGGATACATTTCTTATATGACTTGATCGCTTTTTCAGCGGATTGCTCCAGAAGGTCATAATGGTAGGCTTCGATAAACAATTGCTGAGCAGTCTTTTTGTTTGTTGCCATAAATCTCCCACAATTCTAACACGCGAAACAGCAAAACATTATCACAGAAAGCCGTAAAACGTAAATCGTAAATCGTGAGGTGAGAAAAAAGAAAGGGTTGTACCGTTGTTTACCTCTTCACTCCTCACGATTTACGATTTACGTTTTACGCTTCAATATCAGCGATCCAAATGCACCCACGAGCGATACTCCGGCGGAGAGCATAAAAGCGCCCGTAAAACTTCCCGTGGAATCTTTGATCATACCACCGGCGAGAGGCCCGAGCGCCTGGCCTATCCCGAAGAATAAAGTTATGAACCCCAGACCGGCAGGCGCAAGGCGGCCTC
>CAIQJW010000063.1 GCA_903872255.1 uncultured delta proteobacterium
CCCGTGGTCGCTCAAGAAATTGAGCCATATGTCAAACCCGTCGCGGGCGAGCGCCATGGCAACGGCCGCGCCGATCCCTTTACTGCCGCCTGTGATCAATGCGATCTTACGTTTATCCATGGGAGTTCACCTTACGCTATCGACCTTAAAAAAGAGACGCTACCGCCATCTGCAGACTGCGATGTCTGCACGGCGATGTTTCATTATTATCGAGCTCAACCATTTATATCAACAATGATATATTGTAAATCCGCGGTGCACTCATGATCTCTTATTCAACCTCAGCATATAAGATAAAGAAGGGGAGATTGAATGGTTTTCAAGACCCGGCCATTCCCCTTGAGCGTGGGCTGATCTATGATCCGGTTTGACCTGATTCCGTTTTCAGGAATATTATCAAAAAGCACTTCTTTTAGCAAATACCATCTGATGCACTGTTAATACCGTCAAGGCTAATTTCCTTGACTAACCGGAAACAGATATATTATTGTAACCTGAAATAACAGATAAAACGCTAAATAATCAATACTTAGCCGGTTTTCGTCCCTGAGAATAAACTGGAATATATGGCATATGTCCCGGACAGAAAGAGAGTATGAAGGTCCTTCTTGTTAATCCCCCCAATTGCGGACGCAGTATACCCGAGGAGCAGTACGGCCTTGACTCTTTGAAACTGGTCCTGCGGGCAGAACCCCTATGCCTTGAGGCACTGGCAGGCAATCTCGACGCAGAGGAAGTGATGATAGTCGACCTCAAGGCAAGGCCGGGCACCTTCAGAGACGTCCTTGCCGACTTTGCCCCCGATGTCGTTGGTATCACGGGTGTTACCTGCGAGGCAAACACCGTCGTCAAGCTGGCATCTGAGGTGAAGGAGACCGTGAACGCCGCCGTTGTTGTCGGTGGCGTGCATGCCAGCAACGACCCGTCTTTCTTTAACAAACAAGACATTGATTACATAGTCGTGGGCCTCGGCAAGTTGAGCTTTAAGGAACTGTTGACGGCCATTGCGTCGGGCAGGACTGCCCACGATATCCCGGGCGTTGCGAAAACCAGGCCGGGCACCGGGCTTGCCTTCACCCGGCGCGTATATTCACGGGATGACCTTGCAGAAGAAAGTCCTCCCCGGTATGACCTTACGAATAAGTACCGCGATGACTATGTCATGCAGCCGTTCGGGTTTAGCCTCGGTCTCGTCTCCACGGCTTTCGGCTGTCCCCATCGCTGTTCCTTCTGCTCGATCGAGGGCATAACCGGCGGCCGTTATCTCACGCACGATCCGGAGACGATCATCCGCGATATCGGATTGCTAGGCGGTGCCCCGGTGATACGCCTCGTCGACGCCAACACCTTTGGTAATGTCGCGCACTCCAGGATGCTCTGTCAAAGGATAAGGGAGTCGGGAATCAACAAAGGTTTTGTTGCCGACGTGCGTTCCGACACGGTGGTCCGTCACCCGGACCTTTTCCGCGAATGGAAGGCCGCCGGGCTGCGCTCCGTGATCGTCGGTTTTGAAGAGATAGACGACAAAAGGCTCGGGGCGATGGAAAAGGCAAACACGGCAGCCATCAATTCCGAGGCCATAGCAATACTTCACGATACGGGCATTACCATCATCGGTGATTTTATTGTCTCACCCGATTACGGTGAACAACAATTCCGGAACCTGAAGGACTATCTGGATAAAAACCCCGTGGACCTGCCCATGATCTCCATACTGACACCTCTTCCCGGTACACCGCTTTATGAGTCCATGAAGGAACATATAACCATCCACGACCTGGATTACTACACCCTTACCAACGCTGTCGTGCCTGTCAGGATGGACGAGAAGGCATTTTATCAGAACTATGCGGACCTGATGATATCGGGCCATGCAAGGGCAAAACTATAATGAGGTGCAAAATTTGATGGATGTTTATATAACGGACCTTTCGGCATTTCTTCCCAACAAACCTGTATCAAATGACGAGATCGAAAAGATCATAGGTTCCGTGGACAGTCATGTCCCTACAAGGATCAAAAAGATCGTCCTTAAGAGCAACGGTATTCAAACACGGTATTATGCCGTTGACCCCGAGACGGGCAAACCTACCCATACCAACGCTGAACTCACTGCCGAAGCGGCGCGTCGTTTAAGGCCGTACGATGGTTTTTCCCTCAATGACATTGAGTGCCTCGCCTGCGGAACCGCGACCCCCGACCAGCTCATTCCCGGCCATGGCCTGATGGTCCATGGAGAATTACACAGCGGGCCCTGCGAAGTGGTCAGCACGGCGAGCGTCTGTATATCGGGCATGGCAGCATTGAAGTACGCATATATGAGCGTGGCCCTCGGCCTTTCGAAAAACGCCGTTGCAACGGGGTCTGACATGGCGTCACCCTCTTTAAGGCCATGGCTCTACAACGCGGTCGCCACAGACAGAAAGAAGGCCGGGGGACTCGAGATCGAGGAGCCGGTGCCGCTTTTTGACACGGTGTTCCTGAGATGGATGCTTTCCGACGGTGCCGGCGCGGCATTCCTGACGGGGGACCTGGGCGCCGAAAGGCCTGCCCTGAGAATAGACTGGATCGAAAATATTTCCTTTGCCGGCGAGTTCGATACCTGCATGTATTCCGGTGCGAAAAAGAATGCCAACGGCTCTCTGACGGGATGGCGCGACTACCCTTCCCCCGAAGAGGCCGCCCGTGAAGGGGTCTTTCTCATACGGCAGGATGTCAAGCTTTTAAACCGTGATATCATGAAGGTTTCCGTGGAAAAAGCGCTGCCCCTTGTCGTCAAGAAACACGGCCTTTCGCCCTCTGAGGTCGATTGGCTCCTGCCCCACTACTCGTCGGATTACTTCAGGCAGGAGTATTATGACCACCTGAAAGATTTCGGGTTTGAGATCCCCTACGAAAAATGGTTCACAAATTTGACCTATAAGGGGAATACAGGCGCGGCGTCAATGTACATCATCATGGAAGAGATCTTCCACTCGGGCAGACTTACAAAAGGTGACCGGATCCTCTGTTATATTCCCGAGAGCGGAAGATTTTCAGTATGCTATGTAATGCTCACCGTGGTGTAGCTTGAGGCTCCCCTGATGTAGTCAGCAACTGTCCTTACGGACCTGAAGATCACCCGGCTTGATTCATCCACGCCGATCCTCAGGTGATACCTCTTCTCCAAGACCACGGCAATCTCGACGGCATCGAGCGAGTCGAGACCGAGGACAGAGTCCGGGCCTATGAGCGGGTCATCAGGGGATAAGTCATCGGGCAAGGGATCAGGCACCTTGCACACGTCGACGATCATCTCCAATAATTCTTGCTCGAGTTCCAATCCTTTTTCTTCAAAAAGCTTCATTGCCGCTCGCTCTGGTCATTATTGTATACGTGTTCGTCCCCTCTGAGACATATAAAACCATGCAATGAGGGTCGTGGTCACGAAAAAAAGCAACATCAATAGAGTGTCGGGAAGAACTGACCTGACAGTGCCTCCCCGGACAAAGACCTCCTGGAACGCCCTTAGCCCCCACGAAAGGGGAGAAACAACGCTGATGCTCTGCATGACCTTCGGCATTACATAAACAGGCACCATGACCCCGCCGAGGGCGGCGCAGATCACCACCGAAACGGCGCCGAACATCGAGGCCTGTTCATAGGTCCGGGCGACAGTGCCAAGGAGAATGCCATAACCCGACGCGGCGAGACCTGCGCTCACGGTGATGAGGACAAGAGCGGCAGGCGCCGACCCCACATTAAGGACGGGGGCCCCGAAAATGGGGAGCACAAACCTGCCGATCGCCATGATAAGGGCAAACTGGACCATGCAGATGATCAGGTAGGAAATGATCTTGCCGGATATCATGGTGAGATACGACAGGGGCATGACAAGAAGGCGGGTAAGCATACCGGTTTGCCGCTCCCTGATAAGAGAGCCTGCCAGGGGAACAACGATGAAAAACATGCCGAATAGCGTCCAGGCGGGGACATTCTGCTGGACCGTGTTGGGCCTAAGAACCGGCCGCCCGTATTGGGCCGTCTTTTCCTCAACGACGATGATCGGCGTGCTGTCCCATTCGATGCGGGCACCGGGAACCATTTTCCGGCTCTCCTCCGACCAGAGGGGACCCATCGCTTTTTTAGCCGCCGCCGTGAGGTGTACCGGAAGCACTTCCGAGAAGACCCGCATCTTTTCCTTCATCTCAATGCCCATGATCACTTTCTCGAACAGGCTGGCCAAACCCAGACGGAGGGTCTCGCTCAAGGCCGGGTCAAAATAGATAAGAAACCGGGGGGCCTCATCCCGGGGCCGTTCTTTTCTGACTGACGCCTTTGCGGAACCTGTCGACAGCGAGTTTTCCACCGCCTCCCGCGCCTTTTTCGTGAAAGCCTTCGTCGTGCCCTCGGGTATAACGACGGCACATTGAAAATTGCCTTTTGCAACGGCCAGCTTCGCCGTTTCAACATCGATCTGCTTTCCGGCGATCTCCTTCACTATTGTGACCGCATCGGATTTCCTTATGATCTCCTCCATCTGGCGGCCCACCGTGCCGCCGTCCCTGTCAAGGAATAGCACATGTGTTTTTGTTTCACCCATGGACTTGAGGACATTCTCCTGAACAAGGGTTACAACGATAACAAGCACAACGGGCATAAGGAATATGACGAGAAGGCCGCCACGGTCCCGGCAAAGGAGGAGAAGTTCTTTTCTGACGCATGACCATATTTTCAGCATCGATCGATCAATCCCTCAATTGTTTCCCTGTAAGGGCGATAAAAAGCTCCTCCAGGTTGGTTGAGGAGGGGTCACGGCTAAGAAGGCCCTGAGGCGTTCCCTCTGCGATGACTTCGCCTGCGTCCATGATCACAACGTACGAACAGAGCAACTCCGCTTCCCTCATATAATGCGTTGTATAGACCATGGTGGTTTTGTCCTTCAAGGTAGCGAGCCTTTCAAGGATGAGATTCCGGGATTGCGGATCAATGCCCACGGTCGGCTCGTCAAGAAAAAGGACCTTTGGCTCGTGGATGAGACCGGCGGCGAGATTGGCCCGCCGTTTCATCCCGCCGGACAAGGTGAAGACCTTCTGGTCCAGGTTTCCCTCGAGCCCGACAAACTCGGCACATTCGTTGGTCCTGAGTTCAAGCTCCTTACCCCTTAAACCATAGATCCGTCCGAAAAACCCGAGGTTCTCCCGGACGGAAAGGTCCGCGTAAAGAGCGATGTCCTGGGGAACATAGCCGATAAGCTTCTTGGCGTGGCGGGGGTATTTCACGGCATCGATCCCGCAGACGGTAACGGACCCGCTTGTCGGCTTGAGGAAGGTGTTCATGACGGAGATCGCCGTCGTCTTCCCGGCTCCGTTCGGACCAAGAAGGCCGAAGATCTGGCCTTCGCCGATTGACAGGGTCAGTCCGTTAAGGGCCGGCTGGCCTGCCCCTCGGTAAACCTTGACAAGATGATCAGTTATGAGGATTTCCCCTCTGCAGGGTCCCGCGTCGTTCATCGGGCAGTTTCCGACAGGTCGCTGAAAAAGCTGCGCTCCCGTTCAGAGCAATCAAGGACAATGTCGCTCAAGAGGTCGAAATTGTCTCCGGCAGCAGACCTATTCTTGCATATTCTCGCAGCGTAAAGGGCGAACTCCCTCCACCTGTCGCCGATGGACGTCATTCTTTTTGACATCTCCGATAAACGGTCATCCCCCAGAGTTCGGGCGGCCTCATGCAGAAAGGCGGCGTACATGAGCCTGAAGCCGCCCCCGCCCGTGCCTATCTCTTCCTGCATCCTGATGGCATGGCCCAGGTAGATGATGGCCTTGCGTTCCCCGTACTTTTCCGGCCAGTGCCGCAGGGCCCGTCCAAACCACCTGATCCCGCCCGTGCCGATAATGGGAACATGTGTCTTGACCATCAGCCGGCAGGTCTCCTTGATGCCTTTCCTTATGGCAGTCGGAATGTCCACCTTTCCCCGGACATCCGAGAGGTAGTACATCCTGCCTTTCGGGGCCAGCATCCCTTCGGCGAAACGGGCCTTCATGAGGTCTTTACGCGAACAGGTAACGGGATGATCGAAAACAGGATCACTGATGAGATAGCCGTCGTCATTCCTGCCGTACACTATCAGGGTATGGGCGTTGAAATGGAACCGAAGGGCGTCGGGGAAATAAGGGAGCCAGAATACACCGGTCTGCAGCCCCACGGGTATGCCATTGTCGATGAGTCTATCGAGTGCGTCCATGGCCTTTTCCGGATCCTTGAACTTGAATTTTTCAAAGCGGACCCCGAGCCGCCGGGCGGTGTTCTTCAATATCCTTCCGGGTGCGCTGCGGTATGTGATCGCCGGCA
>CAIQJW010000064.1 GCA_903872255.1 uncultured delta proteobacterium
CGCCATTTTAAGCGTGAGACGGGCAAATTCCGGGTTGTTGAACGTGGCATTATTTATCTCGACACAAACGTCCGTCAAGGGGTACCCCTTGAGCATACCGATATTGGATGCCTCTTCGATCCCTTCCTCTACGGCGCCCACGAACGGAAAAACCGGGTTCTCCTCGGTTATACGGGATACGATGGCATTGCCTTCGCCTCGTTTGTTGGGTGTTATCTTAAGCGATACCCAACCCTTGCAGGGGACATTGTTAATGATCTTTTCAAAGGAATGCTCACGGGATGTTTCGCCTTCAATGCTCTCTTTGTAAACGACCTGCGGTTTTCCGACATGGACATCTATCCCGAATTCTTCCCTGACCCGGTACATGATGACATCAAGATGCAGCTCTCCCATGCCCGAGACTATCGTCTGGTAAGCATCTTCGTCCGTCTTCATGACAAAGGTGGGATCTTCCTGGGTTATCCTTTGCAGGGCGAGGATCAGTTTGTCCTGGTCGACATTCCGGGCCGCCTCGACAGCTACCGAGATGACGGGCTGGTAGAACTCGATCTGCTCGAGCAGGATAGGTCTAGATTGCGTCAGCGTCTGGCCCGTAGAGGTCTCCTTGAGACCGACTATGCCGACGATGGCCCCTGCCCGTGCTTCTTCGACCCGGTCCTTATGGTTGGCATGCATCTTGTAGATCCGGGAGATCTTCTCTTTTTTTCCGAGATTCACATTGTAGACATCATCGCCGACCTTGAGAGAACCGGAATATATCCTGATATACGTGAGTTTTCTGCCCTCTTCCATAACGATCTTGAAGGCAAGCGCCGCAAGGTCTTCGTCGTCGTCCGGCTTACGCTCCTCGAGCTCGTGGGTTTCCGGGTTCTCGCCGGTCACCGCCGGCACATCAAGCGGGGAAGGCAGGTAACGGATGATGCCGTCAAGGAGCGGCTGGATCCCCTTGTTCCTTAAAGCGGCGCCGCACAGAACAGGGACGCACTTGAGGGCAATGGTCCCCTTTCGCAACGCACTGTAGATCCTCGATGGCTCTATTTCCTCTCCCTCGAGGTAAAGCTCCATGAGTTCGTCGTCAAAGAGGGATACCTTATCGAAAAGCTTTTCACGATATGACGCGGCCTGCTCCCTATATTCCTGAGGGATGGACACCGTGCGGTACGTGGCGCCGAGATCGTCTTCATCCCAGACAATGGCCTGCATCGTGATCAGGTCGACCACGCCGTAAAAGCCATCTTCGCGTCCGAGAGGTATCTGAAGGGGTATCACATCCGCACCGAATTTCTCTACGATCATATCGATGACACGAAAAAAATCGGACCCGATCCGGTCGAGCTTATTTATAAAGGCCATGCGGGGTACATGGTACTTGTCCGCCTGGTGCCACACGGTTTCGGTCTGGGGCTCAACGCCCCCGACGCCGCAGAATATGGCGACCATGCCGTCAAGGACCCTGAGCGATCTCTCGACCTCTATCGTAAAATCGACATGCCCCGGGGTATCGATAAGCTGTACCTCGTGATCGTCCCAGTAAAGCGTCGTAACAGCGGACGTTATCGTTATGCCGCGCTCCTGCTCCTGGGGCAGGTAATCCATCACGGCCGTGCCTTCATGGACTTCGCCGATCTTGTGCGTACGGCCCGTATAATACAGGATACGCTCTGTTACCGTTGTCTTGCCGGCATCGATATGTGCGGCGATACCAATGTTGCGTATCTTCGGAAGACGTGTATGTTGCTTCTTCATTTTCGCCCTAAATATAGACCTAAGACGCCCCAAAAGTCAACGAAGAACGCTGAAAGCAAAGGGTTTTTGACTACTTGAACTTACGGTGGGGAAATGATTTACTGTTAGCTCGGACGCGGTATACGGCACATTTTAACCAAGGAGAGACACGACATGACGATGCCTCACATGCTGTACACGAAAGACGGAAACACAGCTGTCCTGACCATCAACAGGCCCGACGCGCGCAATGCGTTCAGCCCCGATATGATAAAGCTCTGGCGCGAATATCTCGAAGAGGCCAAAAAGGATGACGGGGTCAATGTCATCGTGGTTACCGGGGCGGGAGACACATTCTGTTCGGGCGGCGACATCCGCGATATGGCCGAAGGAAAGTTGCGGTCATGGGACATGAAGCGTTTCCTGTGGGACGGGGTACATCGCATAATCCTGACACTTGAGGACCTCGATAAGCCGGTCATCGCGGCGATAAACGGCGCGGCTATGGGGGCAGGCATGGACATGGCGATCATGTGCGATATGAGGGTATGCTCGGATAAGGCGAAGCTGGGCGAATCGTATATTCTGATGGGCCTGTGTCCCGGTGACGGCGGTGCATGGTTTCTGCCTCGGCTTGTCGGCATATCAAAGGCCCTTGAGCTTTTTCTCACGGCGGATGTCCTCGATGCCGGACAGGCATTGGAGCTCGGTATAGTCAA
>CAIQJW010000065.1 GCA_903872255.1 uncultured delta proteobacterium
ACCGCCGACATCGGCTGGGTAACGGGCCATTCATACATCGTCTATGGACCGTTGGCGAACGGCGCAACTTCAGTAGTCTTTGAATCAGTCCCGACATTCCCGAATCCCGATAGATTCTGGCAGATTGTCGAGAAATTCAAAATCACCACCTTCTATACCGCTCCGACAGCCATCAGGGCCCTCATGAAAGAAGGCGAAAAATGGCCTCAGGGCAGAAACCTGTCCTCCTTAAGACTTCTTGGTTCAGTCGGCGAGCCGATAAACCCCGAAGCATGGCTCTGGTACCACAAGTATATCGGCTCAGAAAAGTGCCCCATCGCAGATACCTGGTGGCAGACAGAGACAGGCGGCATCCTCATCACCTCACTTCCTGGCGCATGGGCGGGAAAACCGGGTTACGCATCACTTCCGTTCTTTGGTGTTGATGCCCGTGCACTTCAGTCACGTCCGGACGCATCCAAACCCGCAGTCGACGCACCCGTCAACGAGCAGGGCGAACTTTGCATCAGCAGGTCATGGCCTGGCATGATGAGAGGCGTCTTCGGCGAGCCCGAAAGATTTTTCAATACATATTTCGTCCAGCAGCCGGGTTTCTATTTCTCAGGCGACGGCGCATTAAAGGATGAGAATGGCTATTTCAGGCTTATGGGACGTATTGACGACGTCGTCAACGTTTCCGGCCATAGAATGGGTACCGCAGAAGTCGAAGCGGCCCTCAACTCATTCAGCACGGCAGTTGCGGAATCAGCCGTTGTCGGCTTCCCGCACGAAATCAAGGGCGAAGACCTTTACGCATACGTTATTCTTAAAACAGGCGTCGAGGGATCAGATGCTCTTAAGAAAGAGCTCGTTGCCCATGTCAGAAAAGAGATCGGCCCTATCGCATCACCGGGCAAGATCCAGTTTGTCCCCGGTCTGCCGAAGACACGTTCCGGCAAGATCATGAGAAGGATCCTGAGAAAGGTCGCCTCCGGCGAGCTCGATCAGCTTGGCGATACCACGACCCTTGCCGATCCGTCAGTTGTTGACGACATCGTAAAAGGCCGTCAGTAAGAACCAGGTTTATTCAACGGCAATTCGAGCCCCCGGGTAACCCCGGGGGCTTCTTTTTTTATGAGGGTATATGGATACGGATGATAACGAGTTATACCGGCTAAACAGAACCGATGATTATCACAGGCAGGACCTGGAAACACTCGGCTGGGAATTAACGGTCTGTAATTCATTGTATCCCGCCAATACGCCTATACGAAGGATTCTTAAGCAGAATACCTCGTACGGTGATCTCCTGTATCGTTACCTGGCCGAATGCATACCGCTGGATGCTGTTGCGAAGGTCATGGAAATTGGCGGGGGGTACGGCTATCTGATGAAAGATTTTCTCGGTAATGACCCGGACCTAAAACCCTCAATGCTCGACATTTCACCGGCCCTTTTGAAAAAACAGCAGGAAACATTGCGGGACCATAAGGTGGAATACTACCTGCGCGACGCGCTGGAAATGGAAAATGCCTTCTTTAGCTCCTTTGACCTTGTTATCCTGAACGAGAACCTGGGCGATTTCCCGGCACTTGTCGATATCGACCCCGTTATCCTGAGCGAAAATTATATCCCGGGGCCCGATGATACAGTCCGGCAGGTTCGTCATTTTTTTGATGTATACGGCCTTGAAAAGCCGGCCGCTTCTTTCAATATGAATATCGGGGCGGTTCAGATGGTTGAAAAGGTCTGCCGGGCGGGCATACCGTACATTTTTATCGGTGAACATAGCTGTGAATGCCTTTTGCCGTCGGACTTAAAGCCCTTTTTTGATATCTCATGGACCGGTAACCCGATGAGGATCCGCTTAAAGGGCCACGACGAATTCACCATAAAATTCTCGTATCTGCAGGAAATAGCGGGCCAACTGGGATATAAGGCAAAACGCGGCCCCTTTGCCGACTATATTGTTCCCGATATCAATGATCATGTGAGGGCCATCCTGGCATCGAGGGGTTTATATAGCGATTCCGAGGAGATAATTTATCAATTCATCGGGGATGTTTACGAATATGAGTACCTCATCTTAATGAAACAATGAAAAAAGAAGACACGCCGCTGCACTTTCCGTTTCGCCACTGTCCTGAAAAGCGGTGTATTAAAGTCAATGATATCAGGGATATTTGGTCAGACTCCTTCACAAGCACCACACCGTAACAACATTAGCGTATATATGCGCCCCTATTTGTGAAAAAAAATAGTTTGAGTTTTTGTTGCGTTATTTCAGTCACTTACAAATCTTTGAGGCCATGGGTCTCACCAAATGGAGGTTTTTTGCAGTTTTTCGGCAGTGTGTGAAGGGCGAAAGACGCTATTTTTCTTGCAGGTATCCCAAAAAAGTCTTGACATTAAAAGGGGTAATCGTTTAGTATAGCAAACGTTTTTGCGCCACCCATGACCCACATCCCTTGAAGATAAGGGATTATTTTTTTGGAGGTATCAATGCCTACTATTAACCAATTAGTAAGGCTTGGGAGAGAAGCTGTCAAAAAGAAGAGCTCGTCTCCTGCCTTGACAAACTGTCCTCAGAAAAGAGGAGTTTGCGTAAGGGTCTATACAACGACACCGAAAAAACCTAACTCCGCATTACGTAAGGTTGCGCGTGTCAGGCTCACGAACAGCATCGAAGTAACGACGTATATCCCCGGTATCGGCCATAACCTGCAGGAGCACTCCGTTGTCCTGATCAGAGGCGGCAGAGTGAAAGACTTACCTGGCGTCAGGTATCACATAATCAGGGGCTCGCTCGACGCCAGCGGCGTTGCAAACAGGAAGAAGAGCAGGTCCAAGTATGGGGCAAAGAAACCGAAACAATAAGGGAGCATAAGAAATGCCACGCAAAGGACATATATCAAAGCGGGAAAAGACACCCGACCCGAAGTATAACGACATGATGGTGCAGAGGCTCATCAACTGCGTCATGCTTGACGGCAAGAAGAGCATATCGTCCGGGATCGTATACGGTGCGATAAATCTCATCGAAGAAAGAATCAAAGAAGAAGGTCTCAAGGTTTTCCACAAGGCCCTCGACAATATCAAGCCTGAGATTGAAGTCAAGGCGAGACGTGTCGGTGGCGCTACCTACCAGGTACCTGTAGAGGTCAGGCTCAACAGAAAGCTTTCCCTCGGAATCCGGTGGCTTATCCGTTATTCGCGTGCACGTTCAGAAAAGTCGATGATGGAGAGGTTGGCGGGCGAATTGATCGATGCTTACAACAATAAGGGAAGCGCGGTCAAGAAGAGAGAAGACACGCACAAGATGGCCGAAGCCAACAAAGCATTCGCCCACTACAGGTGGTAACAGTTTATAATGAACAATAGAGTACGAAATGTAGGGATCATGGCGCATATCGATGCAGGGAAGACGACTGCAACGGAAAGGATCCTCTTTTATACAGGCGTCAACAACAGGATAGGCGAAGTCGATGACGGCGCCGCAACGATGGATTGGATGGAGCAGGAGAAGGAGCGGGGGATAACCATAACTTCCGCGGCAACTACATGCTTCTGGCGTGACCATCGCGTCAATATAATTGATACCCCGGGCCATATAGATTTCACGATCGAGGTCGGCAGGTCCCTGCGTGTTCTGGATGGGGCAGTAGCCCTTTTTTCAGGTGTCGAGGGCGTCGAACCGCAGTCGGAGACAGTATGGCGGCAGGCGGACAGGTACGGTGTGCCGCGCATAGGCTTCATCAATAAGATGGACAGACCCGGCGCCGATTTCGATAAATGCACCGCAATGATGCGGGACATTCTCAAGGCAAATCCGCTTACTCTTCAGATACCGGTAAAGAACGTTGATGAATTCATCGGCGTTATCGATATCATTGACGAGAAGATGAATAGATATGATAAGGACCATCTCGGCCTAGATTGCGCGGACGAGGAGATCCCTGAAGAATATAAAGCCAGGGTCCACGAACTCAGGAATGCCATGTTTGAGGCGCTTTCGGAGATCGATGACGCGCTCATGACAAAGTATCTCGACGGTGCGGATATCGGCAAAGAGGAAATACAGAACATTATCAGAAAAGGTACGCTGGAAGGTACAGTTCTTCCGGTGCTATGCGGAAGCGCATTCAAAAATAAAGGCATCCAGCCTCTTCTCGATGCCATCATCGATTACCTTCCCTCGCCGGATGATGTGTCCCCGTATCAGTGCTGGACCGGCGAAGGCGAAGAATTGAGTCTCAAGGGAACTGCTGACGAACCTATGAGCGCCCTCGTTTTCAAGATAATGACAGATCCTTTTGTCGGCCACCTGAGCTATATACGCGTCTATTCAGGCGAGATAAGGACTGGAGATTCCGTCACCAATACATCGCGGGACAAAACCGAAAGGGTTGGCAGGATAATCAGGCTGCACGCGAATAAACGTGAGGACGTCAAGAAAGTAGAAGCAGGCGACATCTGCGCCATCGTCGGACTGAAGGGAGCCATTACAGGCGATACCCTTGCATCCGGCGGTCACGATATTGTCTTCGAAACGATCGAGATCCCTTCACCCGTTTTATCGTGTGCCATCACACCGAAAAAGAAAGACGACCTTAAAAAGATGTGGCTGGTATTCAATAAATATACCGTTGAAGACCCGTCACTCACCGTCAAGCTCGATAGCGAGACAGGCGAGGTGATCCTGTCCGGAATGGGTGAACTTCATCTGGAAATCATCATGGACCGGGCGAAGAGAGAACATAATCTGGACATGTTGACATCACCGCCGCAGGTAGCCTATCGCGAGACAATTACAAGACATGCGTCAGCTGTCGGGAAATACATCAAGCAGTCAGGCGGTCGCGGCCAGTACGGCCATGTCGTAATTAATATAGCTCCCCATGACGGAACCGAGTTTATATTCGAGAACAAGATCATCGGCGGCGCCATTCCCAGGGAATATATAAACAGTATCGAGGCAGGCATCCGGGAAGCCCTCGAAAAAGGCATATATCTCGGATATCCCATGATCAATGTGACGGTCGAACTTATCGACGGATCGTATCATGATGTCGATTCTTCCGAACTTGCATTCAAGATGGCCGGATCAATTGCCGTGAAAGAAGCGGTCTCCCGGGCTAACCCCGTTGTCCTTGAACCCATCATGAAGGTCGATATTCATTGTCCCCAGGAGGCCATGGGCGCCGTGATCGGCGATGCCACGTCCCGCAGGGGCAGGGTCCTCGAGGTTGGGGAAAGGAACGGTTTCAAGCATATCCTTGCGCATATCCCGCTCGATGAGATGTTCGGATACACAACGCAGCTTCGCTCGATGACACAGGGACGCGGATATTCAAGCATGGAATTCTTCCATTATCATCCGGTACCCTCAAACATATTAGAGAATTTAAAAAGAAAAGATAAATTTGCAACGGAGGTCCAGTATGGGTAAGAAAAAGTTTGAACGGACGAAACCACATGTGAACATAGGAACCATCGGACATATAGATCACGGGAAGACCACCCTGACGAGCGCCATCACACGGTGCCTCTCCCAGAAGGGCATGGCCAGCTGGATCCCGTTCGATCAGATAGACAAGGCACCCGAGGAGAAGGAAAGGGGCATCACGATCGCAACCGCCCACGTCGAGTACGAGACGGTCAAGCGCCACTATGCCCACGTCGACTGCCCGGGCCATGCCGACTACATCAAGAACATGATCACGGGAGCCGCCCAGATGGACGGCGCCATCCTGGTCGTTGGTGCCAATGACGGCCCCATGCCCCAGACCCGTGAGCACATACTCCTTGCCCGCCAGGTCGGCGTGCCTTCCATGGTCGTCTACCTCAACAAGACGGACATGGTCGACGACCCGGAGCTCATCGAGCTCGTCGAGATGGAGCTAAGAGAGCTCCTCACCCAGTACGAGTTCCCCGGCGACGACATCCCCATCATCAAGGGATCGGCCCTGAAGGCACTCGAGCACGGCTGCGGAGATCCCGAATGCCCTGACTGCAAGAGCATCTACGAGCTCCTCGACGCCGTCGACTCCTACATCCCGGAGCCGGCCCGCGATACCGACAAGCCCTTCCTGATGCCCGTTGAGGACGTCTTCACGATCTCCGGCCGCGGCACCGTCGTTACCGGCAGGATCGAAAGGGGTATCGTAAAGCCCGGCGAAGAGGTCGAGATCATCGGCTTCCGTCCCACCCAGAAGACAGTCACCACCTCCGTCGAGATGTTCCGCAAGATCTTAGACTCAGGCATAGCGGGCGACAACGTCGGCCTTCTCCTTCGCGGCACGAAGAAGGACGACGTCGAGCGCGGCCAGGTCGTCGCAAAGCCCGGGTCCATCACCCCGCACACGAAGTTCAAGGGTGAGGTCTACATCCTGACGAAGGAAGAGGGCGGCCGCCACACACCGTTCTTCTCCGGCTACCGTCCCCAGTTCTACTTGAGGACGACCGACGTGACCGGCGTGGCCAAGCTTCCCGATGGCGTCGAGATGGTCATGCCCGGCGACAACGTAACGCTGTCCGTCGAGCTCGTCACACCCATCGCACTTGAAAAGGAACTCCGGTTTGCCATCCGCGAGGGCGGCAAGACAGTCGGTGCCGGCGTCGTCACCGAGATAATTGAATAAAGGGGAATTACAATGCGGCA
>CAIQJW010000066.1 GCA_903872255.1 uncultured delta proteobacterium
GAAGGCCCTTTAATACCAGGTAAAGAATATTGATAATGCGCCCAACCCTTCCATTGCCGTCAGTGAAAGGATGAATTGCTTCAAATTGATAGTGGATTATGGCAAGTTTGATCAACGGGTCAATGGAATCTTCATCCTGGTGTATAAATTGCTCGAGATTCCGAAGCAAATCCCTTATGATGTTTTCGCCTTCAGGCGGTGTATATATAACCTCCCCCGTCGCGCCATTGGCAATCTTGGTTCCTGGCGTATTTCGTATCCCCGCCTCGTTTCTTTTTATTGTCTGAAGAACACGAATAAACAAATTTGTTGTCAGAAGTTTTCGCTCACCAAGGAGATTAAAACCCTCCCACAAAGCCTCCCGATAATGGAGCACCTCCTTCGTAGCCGGATCAACAACGCGATCCGCTGACGAAAAAGCTTCAAATAAAGCATCATTCGTAGTGATTATATTCTCGACCTCAGAGCTTGCCTTCGCTTCTTGCAGAACAAGTGAATTTATCAGTATCGATTGGTTTGGTATGGTCTCACCAACCCCTTTAAGCTCCGCCAATGCCCGACCGGCACTAATGGCTTTTTTGAGAACGGCGGTAGTCTCTATTTGATCTTTTGGCGGCAAAAGGGGCAAGTCATTGTATGGTTGATTACGATCAAATCTCATATCTTCCCCGGCACTCCTCTCTTTGAGTAAAAATATGTGCAAAGATGCTATATCTAAGAATAAAAAATAATTATAAATATGTCCATAACAAACATAAATATGTACATATTTATGTTGAGCGGCCAGCACTCTGCGTATTCTTCGTGTGCGAGGAGGCCTATATATCCCCCTCTATGATGCACCGCTCGTACCCGTTCGTTTCGAGCCATCGGAGTGCGAAGCCGTTAAGGGGTAACGTCTTGCAATGTCGCATCTTGAGTTACCGGGACTCAGGTCCACATTATCCTTATCCCATTCCTATCCCCGGGCCATAATAATAATCCTGGTCTTCATCGATATGCTCATCGGGATGCGGGTTTGCTGCAGCGGCGGTCTCAAGGGTATTCGTCCCCGGGCCGGGCGGCGCATCGGCCTTGAGGATGCTGCCGCTATCCAGGCCATTCTGCTCGCAATAGGCAGCAGCTTTCTGTTCTATCTCCTGCATCTCGTTTTCGGATAAACGAAGCTTGCGTAGGAGATCACGGGGGTTCAAGAATTGGATTCCCTGGGATAAATTATTGAAAAGATCGTTTATCTCGTCTTTGCCATATCCGGAATTCTTGAGCTTCTCGAATGCGGCGGCAGGTTCGTCCATCATGACGAGCTTTATCTTGAAGCCATCGAGCATAGACTCGGCGTATGCGGTTTCGCCATCGGTCATTTTGCCGCCGTCGGAGAATAGGGGTGATGTTCCGTCGAGAAGTTTTTGGGTCTCAGTTATCAACTTCCTGTCGGCTTCACGGATCCGTTCCCAGTAGTCGGGTTTGTCCTTTGCCTTCGCATATGCGAGATCGTGCTTTTTTGCAAGTACGTCAACATAATCATTTCTCGTGTCGCGTATCTTTGGGTCATAGATTCTAGCGACAGGGTATTCTTCGATTTCCTTTACCGAAAATTCCCCCCTTTGTCCGCAGCTGTAACCCGGCCCGCCGAAATTCCCGTGAGTTGGCACGAGCGGCTCCCATTCCTTGACAGGAAGTTCCCAGCCTTTTTCATTCTTCCAGTCAAATGACCCGCCGTCTTTTCCTACGCGACCTGCAAGCGTTTCTGTTAAAAGGATGAGGAGGGTTTTGTTGAACTTCAAAAAAATATTCATGTCAAGCGGATTGATATTGTCAAAGCGGCCCATGTATTCCTCCTAATGTATGGTTATATTTGTCGCTGTCGGCGGTAGAATTAAAGGGGTACATTTTCTGTTTAGGATATCGAAAATGCCAATAGTTCTAGCTTTGCCATCGCCCAGATATTCGTAAAGGATCGCCATCCAGCGGGCCGTCGAGTCGACGGACATACGAAAGGGATATCGGGTTGTTCCAACAGCCAATTCCTCGTTGGTAAATTGAGTTATTTCTCCGTTTGGATAACGGCGATGGTATTTATCTCCCCGCGATGTCCCCCGAAAAAACAGCGAACCGTCTTTTGTTATAATGGGATTTTCAGACCCAATCCCATGAACAAACCACGGCTCAGGCAACCGCTTGATTCCCGAGCCATCGACGGGGTACTGGATAATCTTGTTCCAGTGATATTTTTTCTCGTATTCCTCGCGGAACTTCTCATCCGCCCGATCATCATCCGTGCCGGGGAGCTTCAGAGGGCTTCCGTTGTTGAAGACGATATTCTTCCCGTCCGGGGTGAAGTACGGTGCACCTATCTCATAAAAGGCAAGATCGGTAATCCGGGTTTCAATCCCGGTAGCGATGTTCCGCGCGTAGTAGTCAAAATGGGACGCAGGGGTCTTGCCCTCCGTACGCTCCTGTCCCTTCGCATACACAAGGGTCTTCCCGTCCGGGCTTAGCATATAGGCAGCCTTTATCCCTTTGCCTTCCGTCAGTTGTTTCAACCCCGTCCCGTCCGGGTTCATAATGGCGATCTGTATATCGTCAAGGAGCGGCTTCCCATCCGGCGACCTTGGCATGATGGAAAAGAGGAACCGGTCGGAATCCGACCAGTACCGCGCCTTTGATACCTGTATCGATCTGTCCTCATGCGCATACCGGTAAAGAACATTCTCCTTCCGGTCATACCGGTAGATGGTGCACCCCGCAAAGTCCTTGTGGCCGCACCCGGTAAATGTCAGTTGGCCACCCCCGCTCGAGATGGAGATGCCGTCCACATTTGTAAAATAGTCGAGGTGGTTCCTCTTGTCTTTCTCCTCCGCACAGGACAGAGTGAGCATGCCAACGACCAGAAATGCCGCAGCCATAAACAAGCTTCCCCACAGAGTCTTCCTGCCACTCTTCATATAACCTCCCTTTCCGATGACGGCCTGCCGGCGAAAACGCACCGGTCCCGCCATATGCCGGACCTTTTCAGGCACCAACGGTTCTTGTTTTTTCGTGGAATGAAATTACTTTTAGGAAATTACTCGACGTGCTGAGAAAAGCTTCTCAAATATACCAGCCTGTTGAAAAATAGGCAATGAAATTAAGACGTAGACCCGGCCCATCCCGGCGCCGGCGAGACTAGACCTCGGGCCGACGCAACCCCAGCCTTTCCTGTCAGGCTGTGACCTGTTTTGCACGCAGACAGGAACTACTCAACCAAACTGCGCAGCACATACTGGAGTTGTCCCTCTACGTAGGGACAACTTAGGCGAAGTCATCATCTCGTACAGGGACAATTTTTCTAGCTCCCCTTGCGCACGACTCAGGTGGGTGCTCGACGAAACAAAGCGGCAGTACTACTTGACATTGTGTATCTTATAGGATACACTCCACACATGATCGAAATACGGCAGACCGAAACCTTTGAGGAATGGTTCACGAGAGAACGCAGTTCAAAGATATCGAGAAAGCGAAGGAACTGGCGAAAGTAAATTATGAGGAGGGATAACCCATGAAGACGAAACCGTGGGACGTATCGGACCATCTGAAAACGGAAGAAGATATGGTGAACTACCTCGAGGCCGCCTTTGAGGATGGGGATCCGTCACTCATACAGGCCGCCCTCGGTGACATTGCCCGCGCAAAGGGGATGACGGCCCTTGCCCAAAAGGCCGGACTGGGCAGGGAAAGTCTCTACAAATCACTTAAACGTGGGGGAAACCCCTCCTTTGCCACAATTCTCAAGGTCATAAACATTCTCGGACTTACGTTGCGGCCGCAGAAGAGGGCATAGGTGTGCCTGGAGGAGCGGAGGTCAGGCAGATTGATGTCATAATTTATCTTGACAGAGTGTCATAATGACACTAATATAGAGTATATTATGACATATATTCACAGAGAGATCAGTGACAAGATTCTTGCCGCCGCCGGTGATATGCCGGTGGTTGTTCTTACCGGAATGAGGCAGACGGGCAAGAGCACTTTCCTGCAATCGCAAAGGGAGCTTAAGTCCTGGAAATATATAACCCTCGACGATTTTAATATGCTTGCCGCCTGCAGGGAGGATCCGGAGACGTTTATCGCCTCGGGCGAGCACGTGATCATTGATGAGGCCCAGCGTTGCCCCGAGCTATTCGTGGCAATAAAGAGCTCCGTTGACCGCAAGCGGATACCGGGACGCTTCATACTTTCCGGGTCCGCTAACTTTCTCGTAATGAAGGGGATTTCGGAAAGCCTTGCCGGCCGGGCGGCGTATTTTAATATGCATCCTCTTACGCGGAGGGAATGTACTGAGAATACCGCCAGTTTGCCCTTCATAAAAGCGTTTTTTGACGATCAGTCCCTGGGCGGCGTGCATGCATTGCCGCCTGTCGGACCTGAGGAGATCAAAAGAGGAGGGATCCCGCCGGTCTGTCTTAGCCTCATCAAGGATAGTGATCTCTGGTTCCGCGGGTATGAGCAAACGTACCTGGAGCGTGACATCAGGGATTTGAGCCGGATAGGCGATATTATTCCTTTTAGGAACCTGCTGCGCCTGCTCTCCCTGAGAACCGGGAAGATCCTGAGCGTGAGCGAATTAGGCCGGGACGCCAGGATGAGGTCCGCCTCCGTTTCGAACTATGTATCCTTAATGGAAGTTTCCTGTGTTACGTATCGGCTGGCTCCCTTTTTAGAGAACAGGGCAAGCCGGTTGATCAAGTCCCCCAAGATATATATGTCTGATTCAGGCCTGGCAGCATTTCTGGCGGGGGCGGACGATCCGCAAAGCGATCCGTTGTATGGCTCCCTGTTCGAAACGTACGTCGCGCAAAACCTCATAGGAATCTTACATTCTACGTGGCCCCGGGCGGACATTTTCTTCTGGAACATCCAGGGGCGTCACGAGGTCGACTTCGTGATCGGTTCGAGGAAAAAATGCGTCGCCATCGAGATCAAGGCATCATCGCGCTGGGAAAGCCGGGACCTGACGGGGCTAAAAGCCTTCATGGCCGCAACCCCCCAGTGCATCGCCGGGATACTCGCCTATAACGGTCGCGAACCGGCCAAACTGGGCAACAACCTCTGGGTCATCCCGATCAGCACACTCATCTCCTGAACATTACACACGCGAAGCCAACACAGCGGCCAAGAACTCTTGTCCGGGCCAGGGGAAACAACGTCCCTTTAGACCCCCTCCTTTGCCACAATTCTCAAGGTCATAAACATTCTCGGACTTACGCTGCGGCCGCAGAAGAGGGCATGGGTGCATCTCACAACAGTCTTTCATCGACAGTACTGAGAAGTCCTACGTAATATGGTTCCTAGAGGTGTTTCATGAGAGAATCTATGAACTGCTCGGCAGGCTTTTTGTCAGGATATTGCGTGCAGCGGACGAAAACATGTCCACGAATACTGCCTTTGTGGACATAGTGTTTAAACATGTCCGTAACATGGACATATCCCCTGAGATTTCCCCCTACATCCACTGCGATTTATTTAGATCATCTGCACAATCTTTTGATAAATTCACTAGGCTTTAAAACTTCTATTCCCTCGAAACCTGATAGTCTTATTAAATGTTTGTCACCACTTACGATAATTTTGCTTCCACTTGCCAAAGCGCAAGCAAGAAATTTATCGTCATCGGGATCGCTACATACAGGTTCGGAAAAGTCTTTAACCTCGTACAATTCTGCCTCAATAGTTACCAGATTAAGAATTGGTTGCAAGTCAATTGAAGGGTATTTATCGGCAAACACTTCTCCCACTCGCTTGTATTCACTAAGTATATCTCGCGAAATTACTAATTGAATTTTACCGTTACGCCATTCGTTGAGAATTTGATATGGCGGACCGCTGAAAAAGACACCGGAGATAAAGACATTGGTATCGAGAATTACCTTCACTTGAGGAGGCGTGTCTTCGCAATAGCTTCATTAACATCGGAGCGTTTTAATCCCGCTTCCTTTGCTTGCTTACGTGCTCTGGCAATCAGTTTGTCAAATTCCTCCATTGATGGTTGGGATATGGTTTTGAATATTATCACGTCATTTTCCCCCACAACAACAAATTGCGAGCCGACCTTTAAGTTCAGTCTTTTACGTATATCCTCAGGGATGACAACTTGCCCCTTAGAGGACATCTTAGTGGTTGCCACATTTGCCATTTTAAACCTCCCATAACGTATCTTACTGGTAAGATTATAATGCAAGCAATTTTGTTTTGCAAGCCGACAATAGTTAAACATTGTGAAAATTACATTAGAGATGTTTCACGACACCATCGGTGACGCCCCCCATATAATTAAAGGCAAAACCTCAGGGACGTTGTTTCCTTCGTTTCCCTTCCTTGGACTTTCGCCGCTTTGGCCCTCTACCGGTGCAGAAAGGACACGAAGGAAACAACGTCCCCTTAGATCTTTATATCATGCACCGAAGACCGGGTGACAGCCATTGTATTCCATTTGACACATATACGTAGTATGGTATACTTCTATAGCAACAATTATAGGAGGAAAAAACGATGAACCCGCAAATAGTAGCTCAAAACATCAGACGTCTTCGGGTTGCCAGAGGTATGAGTATGCAGAAGCTCGCGGACCAGGCCGGGATATCGTTGCCTGCCATAAAGAAAATAGAGGGCTCGAAGGCAGAGCCTCGTATGAATACCATGCAGGCTATTGCTAAAGCCCTGGGGGCAAATATCCAACAATTATTCGTGCCGGTACGCCTCTTACGAGTCGTACGTTTCCGTTCCAACAAAAGGATGCAGAATCGTGAAAATATCCTGGCCAGGGCATCCACCTGGCTTGACGAATTCAATTACCTCGAACACGAATTGGATAACAAAAAACCTTTTGTCCTGAAAGATGTCCGTAGCCAGTGTTCGAGAGACGATATCGTGCAGGCGGCCGCCTTATGCCGCGAGAAACTGGATCTCAACGCCAGTGAACCCATTTACGACATATGCGGCTTACTGGAGAGCGCCGGCGTCAAGATCTACCCGGTAGAAATGGCGACCGGTTTTTTCGGTCTGTCGATCGGAGAGGAGGACGGGGGTCCGGCGATTGTCGTGAATACTTTTGAGCGGATCACCATCGAGCGGAGGATCTTCAGCACTGCCCATGAACTCGGGCATCTCATGCTACATCTTGACGCATTTGATGTGGGAAAGACCGAAGAAAATAAAGAGGAGGAGTACGAGGCCGACCTGTTTGCCGGCCACTTCCTGATGCCCGACCAGGGATTCCGGAACGAATGGAATAATACCGCGGGACTCCACTGGGTCAAAAGAGTGCTCAAGGTAAAGGGCATTTACAACGTGAGCTATGGTACTGTGCTGTTCCGTCTTGTCGAACTGGGCAAGGCCGATGAATCTGTCTGGAAAAAGTTTCAATTTGCGTATCACAGCCTGTACAACCGGTATCTGTCCCGTAGCGAAGAACCGCAACGATTAAAGAAATTTAGCTTTGCCGAGGACCGCTACAGCCGCCTCGCGCGCGAAGCCGTTGAGAAGCAAAGGATATCCGCCAGCAGGGGCGCCGAGGTGCTTGGCATTACCATTAGTGAGATGCGCGAACTCATGCAGAACTGGGGAACTGTTCTTTGAGGCGGACAAAGGGGCCATCAGGGCCCGTGAAATTGCTGATCATGGACGCCGACGCGGCAGAACCACGCGGGCCTTTATCCTTCAGCGATCGGGTTTGTTTCATGGTCGCCAGGCGCGATGGATTCACGTGCGTGACGAATGACGGAAATCTCCGGAAACGATGCCGACGGGACAATGTCCCCGTATTCAGGAGTCTGAAGCTTCTCTCGGAATTGCATAGCCAGGGAGGAATATCGACGGAGGATGTCCTCGAGGTCGCGACGAGGATCCACGAGATTAATTCGAGATACATCACGTCAGAGATCTTGGAACGATTTAAAACTCTTATTCGCGACGGGAAATGAAAACGATTGGTTTTGATAACCTAAAACTGACCCGCATTGCATCGAACTTCGGATGATTCCGACAAATATACTCATCTCCTGATTTACCATATATTCCCCGATATCGGTGCGGAGCAGATTTTCTGGATCTGTAAACACAACCTTGAGCCACAATTCTCAAGGTCATAAACATTCTCGGACTTACGCTGCGGCTGCAGAAGAGGGCATAGGCGCGTCTCGCAACAGTCTTTCATCGAAAATATTCCTTGACAACATGACAGTCAGCTGTCATAATTATTTTCATGGACAAGAAGTATACGATAGATGAACTGCAACACATAACTGGTTTCTCACGAAGAACAATAAGGTTCTACATCGTAGAAGGGCTCGTCTACCCTCCCGCCGGTAGTGGCAGAGGCAGCTACTATCTTGACAGTCATCTCAACAAGCTCTTGCAGATCAAATCGCTCCAGGAGCGGGGGATGCGCCTCGACGAGATACGGGAATACCTCAGCAAAGTAAGGCCGGAGAAACCGGCGGATGTAGGACAGGTATGGGTCAGGTACGAGATCGCTCCGGGCCTCGAGGTGAACGTGCGCAGGGACGTCGATGAGGCCAAGAGGGACAGGATCGACGAGATCGTCAGATTGGCCGGGCAACTTATGAAAGAGGGGAAAGAGAATGAAGAGTAACATCATGGAGAGGGAAGAATTCGGACTGTTAGTGGAAAAAGGCGGGGCTGTCCCGCTAATCGGCGTCGATGTCACCGGGGAAATTATAGGTAAGACGGCCAAGGTGCGGGTCAAACAGCATTTTTACAACGACCGTCCCCGGCCAATCGAGGCGGTCTACAAGTTTCCCCTTCCCGAAGGCGCCACGGTGTGCGGCTTCACGGCCACGGTGGGTGACAGGGTCTTCGCGGGAAAGGTCGAGGAGCGCGACAAGGCCTACGAGACATACGACGATGCCATCAAGGAAGGCGGCGGCGGGTTCCTTCTTGACCAGGAACGCCCCAATATCTTCACCCTTTCTGTGGGCAACATGAAGCCCAGGACATCGGCCGTCATCGCGGTTGACTTTGTGACCCTTCTCGACAGTTCAGGTGTGGAGACACGCTTTTCTCTCCCCACAACGATCTCTCCCCGGTATGTGCCGGCGGACACCCCGGAGAGGGGTGGAATCCCCGAGGACCACATCGTCAACCCTCCCGTTGACGCCGCCGTCCCCTACGGCCTCACCATGAATCTGGCCATTCACGGGAAGGACCATATCGATTCCGTCGAATCTCCGTCCCACCATATCAAGACCACCTACGGGACCGACGCGATCAACATAAACTTTTCAGGGGACAAAGCGGCCATGGACCGGGACTTCATCCTCACGGTTACCCGCAAGAGCGAGTTCATGAACGCCTGCTATTACAATAGCCACCAGAAGGGCCTTTTCTTCCAGCTAGACTTCGCCCTGCCCGGGGAAAACGAAGAAGGACCCCAACACGCCCTTCGTTGCGATTGGGCCCGGGAGATCGTCTTCCTGATCGACTGCTCCGGTTCCATGGACGGGAGTTCCATCACACAGGCGAGGAGGGCCCTCGATATCCTGGTGAAGGGGCTCGGCCATGGTATCAGTTTCAACATCTTTCGCTTCGGGAACACCTTCGAGTCGCTTTTCGAGAAGAGCGCCCCCTATTCCCCGGAGAGCGTCGACAAGGCAAAGCGCTTTTTGAAAGGGATGCGTGCCGACCTGGGTGGCACAGAGGTGCTTGGGCCGCTAAAGGCGATCTACTCGAACGACACCCCTCCGGACTGTTTGAGGAGCATCATACTTTTGACCGACGGAGAGATGGGGAACGAAAAGCAGGTCCTTGATCTCGTGGATATGAACTCCGGCTCGACGCGGGTCTTCACCGTCGGCATCGGCTACGGCCCGAACGAATACTTTATCAAACAAGTTGCCCGTTCTTCCGGCGGCTCCTGCACGCTCGTAGCACCCAATGAGCGGATAGAGCCGAAGGTCCTGGGTCTTTTCAATAAGGTCATTTCCGGCGGTATCGACGACCTGCATATCGGTTGGGGCGAAAAGGCAGAGCAGGCCCCGTCTCTGCCCGCTGTCTTTGCAAATGGCAGCGCCAGCATCTTTGGATTTCAGCGTAACAGCTTTATCCTGCCCGAGCAGATGGTGGTTTCCGGGAAGGTCCATGGGCTAAAGAAAGAGTGGACGGTCGCCCTTCACGAAATACACGGCAATGATACCCAGCTTCCCCTCCTCTGGGCGAGGGAGCGGATACGCGACCTTGAAGAGGGGACCGAGCAAGGGGAACCGGGTTCGAGGAATTATTTTAGAAAACCGGGGGGGACCAAGGACGAGATCATCAAACTCTCGAAGGCGTTCGGGATCATATCGTCCGAGACCAGTTTTGTGGCCGTAGAGGAAAGAGAAGGGGAAGATAAGGCGTTTGACGACATGACCATCATAAGGGTCCCTGTAATGCTCACCAAAGATTGGGGCGGAACGCAACAGGCGTCCATGCTCAGTGCCTCGGTATGTTACGATATTGCCCCTCTTTTCATGAAGGTATCTTCGCATGCTTCTAAACCCGATATGGACTCTACCCTTGACAAGGCAGAGAAACGGCCGGCACCTGACCCCAGGCTCGACCTTCTGATGTATATCCTTTCCTGCCAGAGGCCCGAGGGTGGTTTCGCGATCGACAGGGAATTGGCAAACAGGCTCGGGATACCGCATGGTGAGCTGAAAAAGATTGCTGATATGATCATTTGTGCAAGGGATGCAAAGGAGATGCAAGACAGGCTTCATGGAGCCACCGCCGAGTTGGAAACAATCGCCCGCATGGCTGCCGTTCCAAAAGAAACGGAGTTGCCGGACAGGCTTCATGCGCTCATCGGCGAGTTAGAAAAGATCTCCCATATGACCATTGCCAGAAGAGTAGCGGACGGGTTCGTTCTTTTGTCGACGGCGATCATCACGGTATTGCTCCATGAAAAGATGTCCGACATGAGAAATTATTGGGAGAACGTTACCGAAAAAAGCGATAGGTGGCTTCACGACCGTATCCGCGAATATTCCCCGATAGTAGAAGACAGAGATTTGATGAACTGGGTTGAGCGTAACATGAGATCCCGGGGGGTCATATAATCGACAGGTTGTAAATTGCCTTTTGGTACTCTAAATCGGGATTGTTTTGATGGATCAGGGTGAAATTGAGTTCAATAGAGGTTGACGCCAACATGGTTAGGATCCGTGAAAAACAAAATCCCAACGCTGCATCTATTCATTTACCCTGGCTGAAATGTAACTGCCACTCGTGGCGTAACTTGTGGGGTCAGGCCGTTGCAATCATACATTTCCATGCCATGTTCGGGACCAAAGGACGCCATATGCCGGGGGAATGCTATCTGACAATGAACTTCCGAGGATCGGGACAACATTACATTGCAGACCTGACCCCATGACTCCTCGTTTCTGAAAGTCAAAGACGGTCTCAGTCGGGTTAGTGACATAATGCTGTCACTCTGGTTGCGATAGAATGAATGGTAATACGTTCTGAGCAATAAGCATAATTATTTTCAATATGTGATGATTGTTGGAGTTATGTTTTGTACTCGTTTGATAACAGTTTGCCGGTTGTTTCTGATTGCAGCATGGTATACGTCTCACATATTCCGCGGGGGACATAAACAATGACTGATATTAATCAACCATCTCTCTTCGGAGAAGAGTTAACCACGGAAGCTGCGGTGCCAACGACAGAGGTTCCAGCGGCGATTTGGGAACAGGATGTTGCCAAGCGCGCCTTGGATGAACTTTTTCTTCTCACCCGTCAGTATAAAAGCAGCAAGGCTTACTACGAATTGCTGAGATTCATAACCTGCTTTCGATTTTACTCTCTTTACAACGCTATGTTAATTCATGTGCAAATGCCTGGAGCAACTTTTGTTGCGCCGCCTAAGCGCTGGCTGAAAGATTACGGTCGGCAAATAAGGGCGGGCGCCCGGCCGCTGGTAATATTGCAGCCAAAGGGACCGGTGATGTTTGTTTTTGACGTTGGTGATACCGAACCCACAGGAGATGCCCTTCCATTACCCCCGGAGGTCGAGAAACCATTTGAAGTTCGGAAGGGGCATATAGGAGACGAACTTGAAATGGTCATCGAGAATGCCAAACGTGATGGAATCCGGACGAGGGAATCTCATGAAGGAGCGCAGCATGCGGGCTCAATACGCGTCGTCTCTGGTCATTTAAAAAACTCGCAGCCATTTCAGTTGGGGATCGATTCGCACCGAAAACCAACTTTCATTGATGTCCCCATCCGATACGATCTGCTGGTGAACGGCAATCTCAGTCGCGAGGCCCGGTATGCCACTCTTGTACATGAACTAGCCCACCTTTACTGTGGCCACTTGAGCACCCCGAACGATGAATGGTGGCCGGACCGGTGTGGACTGAACCATAACGCGAGAGAATTTGAGGCAGAATCTGTCACTTATCTGGTCTGCTGCAGGGCCGGCATTAACAATCCATCCGAGCAGTACCTCTCCAATTACTTAGAAAAAGAGAAGCAGGTTCCATCCATCAGCTTTAACTGTGTAATGAAGTCAGCAGCACTGATTGAGACAATGAGTCGACGTAGAATGAATCCAAGAAAGCAGAAAAACAAAGATAAAACATGACTTGACTGTCAATACAGGATGTTTTGTCGGTTTTCTGGAGTAAAACATCGCTTTTCATCGCAATGGATTATGGGGATGTTTCCAAGAAATCAAGTTGTTCATCGGGATGTCGAGTTTTTTGATTCCCTGGGAACGTCCCGGGACTCCTCGGTAAATAATACATTGTTGTATAATTATGTAATGATTTTTACCTATATATTTTGTACGATATTATTGAAAACTCACCATTTGAATTGAATCGCTCGTGGCGACAAGAAAAAACTGTTCCCGAGTTTTTGAACAAGAGATACAAGCCAATAATCATCAATGAAGCTTCGGAGGAAGAATTTAAGGTCATTACTGAATTTGTGAGTGTTATAAATCCCGCATAAAGACGAGGGCTGGGGTTAGTAGATTGAATACATATATTGGCATCACCGATACTGACTGGTTCACGTTCTTGTCGGGTTTTCGTGAGATCGATGAAGTTAATTTCTGGCAGCCCGGAGGTAACAGGTTCTTTAGAACCTTAATACCCAGCGAACCCTTCCTTTTTAAACTTCATAGTCCGTATGATTACATTGTGGGCGGCGGGTTTTTTGCGCACAGCACTCTCCTGCCATGCAGCCTCGCTTGGTCTGCGTTTGCTGAAAGAAATGGTGCAGTATCCATTACAGAAATGAGAAAAAGAATTGAAAAGTATCGAAGAAGCTCCTCGACAAAGGAAGATTACCAAATTGGCTGCATCCTCTTGGAGCAGCCCTTTTTCTTTGACAGGGATAACTGGATCCAAACACCCGAAGATTGGAGTAAGAATATTGTTCAGGGCAAACGATATGATCTAACTTCAGGAATAGGGAAACGGATATGGGACCAAGTACGAGAGAAACTTCTGCATAAGGCAATTCTTCCAACAGGCATTAGCGTAATTCCTGATCAGACAGTGCGCCACGGAGCACCGCAGACCATTCTCCCCCGCCTCGGACAAGGAAGCTTTCGCGTAATGGTCACCGATGCTTACCAAAGAAGATGTGCGGTTACGCAGGAAAGAACGTTGCCAGCCCTTGAAGCCAGCCATATCAAACCATATTCGGCCGCCGGTCCCCATAGCGTAAAGAACGGAATACTCCTACGATCCGACATACATCGCCTTTTCGATAACGGTTACGCGACCATTACGCCAGATTTGAGGTTTGAGGTGAGCAAGCGGATCAGGGAAGAATTTGAAAACGGTAAAGATTACTACGCCCTCAATGGTAAGAAAATACATATTCCCGAGAACTGTATTCTCCAACCAGAGTCCCGGTTCCTCACGTGGCATAATGAACATATCTACTTAGGTTAGTGCTGGCCAAGATGGACAAGGCAACGATTTCCTATTATTCAGAAAACGCGAAATCCATTTCCGAGAACTATAACCGTGTTGATAGCGGAATTAAGAAATTCTTTCCGGCTGTCTTTATTGAAGGAATGAAGATCCTCGACATTGGCTGCGGATCGGGTCGTGATATGCATTATCTTTTCAGTAAAGGCTGTGACATATACGGAATTGACCCATCCAAGGAAATGTTGAATAAGGTTATTCAATTTTATCCACATTTAAAAGACAGGATTGACCAGGCAGCGCTTCCAGATTTGACAATGTCATTCTCCGGCAAATTTGACGGCGTTCTCTGTTCGGCGACATTTATGCATCTACCGACAGAAGAACTCTTCGATTCTGCTTTTGCCATTAAGAGGATCCTTAAAGATGATGGGGTTCTTCTATTGTCCATTCCGGATAATCGTCCTGGCATTGACAAATATTGCCGCGATGATAAAGGCCGGCTATTCAATCAAATCCAACGCGGATATCTGCGATTACTTTTTGAGCGCCTCGGATTTGCGGTTATCGGATCTTGGAAATCAGAGGATGCGCTGTATAGAGAGGGTTATTCTTGGTCCACCATCGCTTTTCGCCTACAGAATTCGGCGGTTCTTCGGCCCATAGATATAGTTGAGAGTGTACTAACCCGAGACCGGAAAACCGCTACTTATAAGCTTGCCCTTATACGGGCTTTGAGCGAAATTGCGCTGACAGAATATAAACTTGCCAGGTGGCTTTCCGATGGGAAGGTAGAAATTCCTGTCTGGGCCATCGCAGAAAAATGGTTATTTTATTACTGGTCTCTCTTTGAGTCCTATTTGTTTATTCCTCAGACCAGGGGCGAAGAAATAGTCTGCAGTAAACCTGTGGCGTTCCGCTCGACCTTTAATGAATTGATCGACCGATATCGTAAAACAGGGGGATTTAGTCAATTCGCGATAGATCGAAAGTCGGGGCGATTGAATCATGAAAACAACCGGATTACACAGGCGCTGTTAAGGAAAATTCAAAATACCATTATTAGTGGTCCTGTTAAATACTCGGGAGGCTCGCTGGAAAAGAAAATATTCCGATATAACTCGCACGATCAGAGCATTATCATCGATTCCGATCTTTGGATAGAGCTTTCCCTTACAGGATACTGGATTAGGGATGCGGTCATACTGAGATGGGCGGATATGACTTACGAGATGTCGAAGCATTCGGTTAAGCCTGGCGATATAATTAACATGCTTCTTGCAAAGCCTACCCAAGAAAGAGACGTTTTTGATGCTCGCAAAATATATGAAGGTATGCCCGAAAAGGAATGTGCATGGACGGGCAATAATCTGCGGAAACATTTCGATGTCGATCATATCGTTCCATTTTCCTTTTGGCGCAATAACGACCTATGGAATCTGATACCAGTCTTGCCGGCAATAAACAGACAAAAAAGAGATAGGCTACCCACTCGCAGCTTATTGATGAACCGAAAAGATTTAATAGTGTTTTATTGGGAAAAACTTCGAGAA
>CAIQJW010000067.1 GCA_903872255.1 uncultured delta proteobacterium
CCCCACCCGCCGTCATCCCGGGCTTGACCCGGGATCCATTCTTTTGATTTTATTACTTTTTCTCGACCAAAGGGAGAAAGCATGGATTCCGAACACCCAGAGGGTACCCGAGGCCGGAATGTCGGCAAAACATAATTGCGACACAGTCTCTTGATCCGGGATCCAAGGTTTGTTTTTATTATTGTTTCTGGTTTTAGGTTTGCAAAGGGCTCAAAAATAAAAACCTTGGATCCCGGATCAAGTCCGGGATGACGGCGGGGTGGAACAAAATGGCGACAAAACTCTCTATCAAGGGTATCGAATTCTCAGGCATCGCTGCCGGGATCAAGCCGCAGGGCCTTGACCTCGGACTCGTTGTCTTTCGCGATCCAATGAACGTCGTTTCAGTCTATACGCGCAATCAGGTAAAGTGCGCCCATATCCTGTATGACCGGACGATCGAGAAAAAGCCTGTCAGGGCGCTTGTCGTCAACAGTGGCTGCGCCAACGCGTGTACCGGGCAAGGAGGGATCGACGACCTCGCCTCGCTCGCTTCTTCTCTTTCACCTCTCATCGATATAGACCGCAAAGAGGTCCTTTTCGCCTCGACAGGCGTTATAGGAAAAAGGCTTCCCCTTGAAACGATACGGTCCGCCCTGCCCCTGAGTGTCGAGGCGCGATCGGAATCCGGCCTCGATGATTTCGCACGGGCCATTATGACAACTGATACGTATCCCAAGGTGGTTCGAAGATCAGTCAAAGGGAAAAAGCCATACACGATTATCGGTGTTGCCAAGGGTTCGGGCATGATAAACCCGCTATTTGCGACGATGCTCGCATTTGTATTCACCGACTTTCCGGTATCCCCGGCAGATATCAGGAGATCGTTCAAAACTGCCGTCAAGGAAAGTTTTGAGCGGATAACGGTAGACGGCGAGTGCAGCACAAACGACACGGTTCTCCTCTTTACAAGTCAAAAAGAAGAAGATGCCGATGCTCTTCCTGTCTTCGAGGAAGGCCTTCGTGACGTCCTTAAGGATCTGTCGATGATGGTTGTGCGGGACGGGGAAGGCGCAACGCGCATCGCCCATATCATAGTGAAAGGCGCAAAAAAGAAAGAATGGGCCGAGAAAGTGGCACGGCGTATAGCGTTATCGCCATTGACAAAAACGGCCTTCTACGGGTGCGATCCCAACTGGGGACGGATCATCGCCGCAGCAGGCGATACGGACGTACCCCTTGATCCGGCAAAGATCGATATTTCAATACAGGGCAAAATGCTTGCCAAAGGCGGGGTCGAGATCCCGTTCGATGAGAAAAAAATGAAGAAGCTCATGGACAGCAAAGAGATATCTGTAGTGGTTAACCTCAATCAGGGCAAAGCATCATTCGACATATTCACAACCGACCTGACCTACGACTACGTCAAGATAAACGCGTCGTACAGGACGTAATCATCCGATCATATCCAGCAGCGTACCGATCATTTCATCCTGTGTCTTTAATACGCTAATGTTAGCCTCGTATCCCCGCTGGGATATCATCATTCTCGGGAATTCCTGCGCAAGGTCCACATTCGAGAGCTCGCGTAATATGCTGTCCGTTTCCTGAATGATCGGGCCGGGCGTCTCGATCTTTTCGGCGTTCAATTCGGGCAGACCGTTCTTGTCCTCGGTAATCGTCGCAACTGTCTTCTTATATTCATCCGTATTGACGTTTGCGACATTATGGGCCGAAACGGAATATTTCTTGCTGAAAACGGTAAGTCCCGACAGGGATGAACTAATTCCTGAAATCATACGTGTGTTATCGGAAGAAATAAAAAAGACTTAAGAACATTTTTGAATTTTTTTTTCTCTACCCGCATTTCGCTGAAAATGGCCGCCTAAGGCTTATCCGGGCTGAAGCAGGATAAGGACAAGCTCTAATCCCACTAATGCGCGTGAGCATGGCGCAAAGGCCCAACGGCAACCGTTCTTATGACCGGTCCTTGCGTCAATTCAACGTTTTGATGTATTTGTTGTTGTAAAGGTTCGGGATTTCCTGGAACTTTGAACATGGAACCATTTCCATATTAAGACCGTTCCTGTATAATATTCCTGTACAATGAAAAAAATTATCGTGATCCCTGCGCGCTATGAATCGACGCGGCTCCCCGGCAAACCGCTTCTTGAGATATCGGGCAGGTCCCTGATCCGTCTTGTCTATGAACGCGCCAGCGAATCGCGCCTCAAGGACGGTGTGATCATTGCAACTGACGATGAACGCATAATGAGTGCTGCCTCATCCTTCGGTGCAGAGGCGGTCATGACAAGTGCGTCGTGCAAAAGCGGCACGGACAGGGTATTCGAAGCCGTGAAAGACAGGGATGCGGACCTGATAATCAATGTGCAGGGTGACGAGCCATTCATACGGCCCGATATGATCGACCTTCTTTTCTCCGTTATGGAAAATGAGTCCCTGAATGTCGCCACCTTATGCGCACCGGTAACAGACGATAATGAATACTCCAATCCCAATACCGTGAAGGTCGTCCTCGACAAGAACGGTTTTGCCCTGTATTTTTCACGTTCTCCGATCCCCTACCTGAGAAATGGGACCTCACGGTCTATACTCTATAAACATATCGGGATCTACGGATTTAAGGGAGATTTTCTCAAACAGTTTGTATCCATGCCAAAAAGCCGGCTCGAAGAGGCGGAATCCCTGGAACAGCTCCGCATTCTTGAAAATGGATACAGGATCAAGGTCCTCACAACGCACTATAACGGCTTCGGCATAGACACAATGGAAGATCTTGAGCGCGCCCGCCTCGTCCTCGACCGCAAGGTCATGTAGATATCCAATCTCCCTGTTTTCTCAAGACCTTATCGTGCCGTACCATTACCAGTCCCATAATTGATGTGACTAATGTTTACTTGTCCTGCTGACAGGGAACATAACACTGACGGTGGTTCCTCCCGAACTTGGACAACAGCAGGAAGTCGTGCGCGGATCACATCGTTCGACATGGAAGGAAAACGTAATAC
>CAIQJW010000068.1 GCA_903872255.1 uncultured delta proteobacterium
AGGATGCCGAAACCGATGGTACTCCCTGATGCCGTTTGGATCAACAAACCGTCACCGGCAAGCGATGGAGTAATACACTAAATGTTTGAAAAAAGTGTCTCATTTTCATTGACACGTTCCGTCCATTATGATATATTGTCGATTATTAACGCTTATTAATCTTTAATAGAACCAAATGTCACTAATTATAGATTATTTAACCAAGGAGGTATCTAAATAATGAGGAAGTTGCTGTTATGTATCTTTGTTCTCTGTCTTATGCTTCCCGTTCTTGCGGATGCTGGCAGCGTATCAAGCAGATACGATGTCACTTTTGGTGGTTTCGTAAAATATGATGTAGGGTATTCTACGCAAAACAACCATGCAGACGCGACTTCCGCAGCGCGCGGCAGTTCGGCCAGTCGATCTATTCTGGCCGATGAATACGGGAATACCTTTGCGACCGCCGGAGAGACCCGTTTCAATTTCCTCGTAAAAGGTCCTGAATTGTGGGGAGCAAAAACCTCTGCCTTTATCGAAGGAGAGTTCAGGGGAGTCACAACAGGCAATTCATACGGTGCATTCCAACTGCGGCATGCCTTCATGACATTAAACTGGGATTCAGCCGAAATAATGATAGGACAGAACTGGCAGCAGTGGGGCATGCCCTATTATGGTACATGGATCGGCACGAGCAACTTTAGTCAGTATTTGCGCGGTATCCGGACACCCCAGATTGCATTTCGCTATTTTTTCACAAAAGAATTCAACGCCATGCTTGGAATCACGTCTGCTACCGATTGGTCCGGGAACGGTGTGGCTCCCTACGTGCGCCAGTATAATGATGATTATGCCAGAAGCTCGTGGCCCGGTCTCCAGGGTGAGATCGCTTTCTGGTCCGACCGCTGCGGCAAGATCGGCTCCAATAATTTGAAATTCGGATTGGGCGGATATTTTGGCAGGGAATCAAAGGGCTATACTGCTAACGGAACTTATAAAGACAGTACGGTCGACGCCTGGATCACCGCATTCAGGTACAGCGTGCCGATCATTCCCGAGAAACAGGGCAATAAGGCAATGGCCCTTCTCCTCAGTGGCAACTTCTTCTACGGACAGAACGTTTCAGGGAACAGCTGGATGGGCCAGACGGGAGGTACCAGTCAGGGCTCGTATTTCAGGCCGGATGGAACCATGGCAGCGGCGCCTACGGTCTTCGGGCTTTTCGCACAGGGATCTTTCTGGTTTACCAATACCCTTTCAGTCAATGGTCTTTACGGTTACCTGAAATATAATTTCAGCAACTGGGCACGCGGAGGCGCCTCTAGCGACGCAGACGCTGTAACCGCACGCAACAAGATCAACATGATGCAGAGTTACGCGATCAACATGCTCTGGGATGCAAACCAGGCGATCCGGTTCGGCATTGAATGGATGAGAATATTCAACACTTTCAACGGCAATGGCACGGGCGGCGGTGTCGGAGCTGGTAATGCCGAAAGGTCCGGGCAGCTCGATCAGTACAGATTCGCAGCGTGGTATTTCTTTTAAGAAAAGCGCGGTTTGATACGGGTACACAAAAAGGGACCGTTTCGGTCTCTTTTTTATTCCAGAAAACAAAACATTTACCAGGAGGTATTCGCTGAAAGTATACGTTGGTTTTGACGATACAGACACGATCGATGCCGACCGGGGGACCGGCAAACTGGTACGCTGGTTCGAAGGGGAACTTCCCGATGGATGCCGGATGTGGGGCGTCGTGCGGCAGCAGCTGCTCGTAGATCCGGCCATCCCCTACACGTCACATAATAGTTCGGCATGCGCCGTCGTGGAATGCACGGGTCAGAGCGTTCTTCCCCTCATCATTGAGAATGCCGTCCGGCATATCGAAAAATATGCCCTGCCAGGCAGTGATCCGGGCCTGTGCATTGTATCTGAAGACAGCGATGCCATGCCGGAACTCACCCGTTTTGGCCTTGATTGCACACGCAGGATCATGACCCAGAAAGAGGCAATGAAAGCGGCTCAAAGAGCATACCTGTCAGGTCACGGCGGGACATCGGACGGCATAATCGGCGCAGCTGCAGCAGTAGGATTGACGGCCAATGGATGGAGTGGTAGACTTATCGGGTATAACGGCCTGAGGGATTTCCCGGGGATAGTGACAGTGAAGGATCTGGCAGATTCCGGGATAATGGTCGTTTCTATCGACAGGGATGCGAGAGTACCCGCTCCGGACGACACCATAGATACATCAGGCTGGCTAAGGCCAAGACTGCTTGGGGGTAATGCCGTATTGCCCGTTATGGAAAAAGGGCCGCATCACTGGGTATCACTTGGCAAAAAGCGAAACAGCACCAGGAAATAAGGGGGCCGAAAATGCCGGGAAAAATCTTTTATCGGGAGAGACAAAAAGCAGTTGAAGGAAAAAAGCAGCCGCGTTTTAAACTCGTTGCCGTTGCGGACACCAACCTTAAGGTCTACGGCAAGCACCTCAGGCGAAGCGAGCTTGAACAGATCGCAACCGCTGTGGGTGCCGAGCTTATCCTGCTCACGCACGGCGATAAAAAGTTCAAGGACGACGAAGTAGAAATAAAGGAATGATTATCAAGTTCGCAAGTATCGAAAAAAACGAAAGGCGGCCACACAGATGACATTGATCCGTGAACGCGATGGAAAGCGTCTGCACATAAAAAGCAAACTCATGGGCGAGAGCCTTGTCAGCAGGTCATTCATCGATGAACTGTCCATCGCCCCTCAAAAGAGGCTTTTCCCCGATGTGAACATTCTCAAGATAGGGGGCCAGTCGATTTGCGACCGCGGCGCGAGGGCGCTTCCGGCAATTATCGAGGAGATCGCTGCAAACAAGAACGACCATAAAATGCTGATAACGACCGGCGGCGGTACAAGAAGTCGCCACATTTATGCAATAGGCCTCGAACTTGGTATGCCGACCGGTGTCCTCGCCAAGTTCGGAAATTCAATTTCCGAGCAGAACGCCCTTCTCGTAAGCATGCTGCTCGCTCCTTTCGGCGGTATAAAGATAGGGCACGATGAGGTCGTCAAGCTCACCAGCTATTTCGTGCAGGGATGCATCCCGGTAATGCACGGCATGCCGCCCTATGATTATTTTGCCATCCCTCCGGCAAAAGGGAGGATTCCCGCCCATCGCACCGACGTGGGTACGATCATCATGGCCGACCTGATCGGCGCCCGGAAGTGTATTTTTATCAAGGATGAAAAGGGGTTGTACACCGGTGACCCGAAGAAGAACCCCGATGAAGGATTTATCCCCGAAATAGGAGCAAGGGCCCTGATAGAAAAGGACCAGGATGACCTCATCATAGAGCGCCCCTGCCTCGAGATCCTGCAAAACAGCGAGGTGCTGGAAAGCATTATCATTATCAACGGACTTGAGGCCGGCAACATCACGCGCGCCCTGAATGGCGACAGGATCGGCACCGTCATATATAAGGAATGAGCTGGAAGCGTTTCTAATTAACCTCAGGCAGGCTGAAGGCCATCGAGAGAAACACCGTTACCATTTTCCCTATCGTCATATCGAGGTCGAGGCCGCCGAGGTCGATCGCCGGGTTGATCAGCAATTCATAGTGTATGAATATCATCTGCGCGAATGACCTTTGCCACTCGATAACCGCGGCAGGTGCATGGGCGCCGAGCTCCTTCCAGTACTCAACCCCGATCTTTACAAACCCGGTCACGTTCTCATCGCCATAGGGAGCAAACAGCACTGTCCCTATTTTGCCCGACAACCTCGCAATGTCCATCGAATTGCCTTCTTCCTCGAGGCGCGGGATCACCGCGGTGAATAACCATATAGCGCAGACAAAAGTAAGCAGCCTGTCTTTCGGAAAAACCCCGTTCGTTTTATCAAGTTCCTGAACCGCCGCCAGCGGCGACAGGAGAAGGCACAGGGCATCGGCGATGACCGCCGTGTCTACCATGCTTTCCGGGGAATCCCCGCCATCGAGCGTGAACCCGTAGCCCAGTTCGATGGCCTCAATATCGTGCTGGGCCTTAGTGACGAGTGCCCTGGTCAGTGGCTTATCGGCAAGGTCAAACTCCCTGACCCTATCCTTCCAGTCTTTCATATATTCCTCCGGGCTTTGTGTGTGCGCCTGCGGGTCGTGTCAGATTTCCAGTTTCAGGCAAAAACAGGCCCCCGTTTTAAGCGGGGGCCTTATTCATGAATTTTCTCGTAGCCTGATACTTGAAACTGGTCGTTTCGGTTAAAAACCCAAAATACCCTTGAGTACCCTGCCCGGCGTTACGCCTTCTTTTTTCTCCGGTGGTGCTTCACGTTCCGGCGCCGATTCCCGGCCCGGGCGCGAACCCCTCGCAGACGCCTCCATGAGCGGCAGCATTGACGTCGATTTCCGGCGCACCTTGACCGCCCATATCGGGTCTTTCGGTTTCTGCGGATACACGATATTCAATTCGTCCCCGTATGCAATGAACTGGATCATCGCACCCTGGGCATCTTTGAATATTCCCCGGGGGATGACACACTGGGTTGTTGACGAAGGCATGACGACCTTATCCCTGACGAGCCGACGGACCTCTTCGTTTGAGAGGTAGTTCATGAGTGACCAGCCGGCTTCACGCACATCGCTCGAACTCCAGATGATCATGGTCTCCGTATTGCGGTCATGCCCCATCGCGGTCGCAAAATATCCGGTTGCTGTCGGGATGGAATTCCACTGAAAAGTGAAGCCGTCGGCAGGATTTCCTTTCGTCGATGTGAACTCGACAGGCGCCATGAAATCGTGGCCGGGATCAATCGAAAAACGGATATCCGGCACATAATTGCCGTGCACGAAATGGCCGCCGGCAAGCGAGCTGTTGGCCGGGACCTGTTTTCCATCTCTTTTGTTCGGCCAATCGGCATATGCCCATCCCGGGCGCGGGGAAAGACTCTGCTGCCCGACTGCATGCCTTCCCTGGAACATTTTTCCAAATTCGGCCGGGCTTGCCTTCTCCGTGTCGATAACGTAGGGCTGACCGGGCCTGACCGTTTCTGAGCAGCCCCAGTATATCACCATGCGCATCTTCGGTTTTTCGAATTTGTCGGGTCTTTCTCCAGGCCGTCCATCATGTGTCCGGCCAGTATCGGGTGTTACAAGCGGCAATGTCGGCCCCATATTCTGCACCGGGGGGATATCATGAGTAGCCTCGGGATTGGAAGGCAACCCCTTGGGAGAATTAACTTCAAGACGAAGCCTTTTCCCCGATGAGCCGGTATCTCCTCCCATGCCAAGAAGACTCCCCATGCCGGGCATCGACCCGCCTGCGCCCGATGGCATACCCGGAAAACCGCTCTTTTCCGTCGACACGCTCATCCAGTACCAGGTCATCGGCGTCTTTTCCGCAGAATATACCTCGGGAACGGCAATTGTCATACATATGACGATAAAACAAAATAATACCAAGCAGCCGGAAAGAAACTTTATTTTCCCCACCATCCCCACGCCTCCTATTTGATCGCTTAAATTGTGGAATTATCACGATGCCCTGCATAGCGGGGCTTTAGTCAAAAGTGTATGACGAGATTATAAGGATGCATAAACCGTACTGTCAAGAAAATTGCAGATACTTCCGGCCATTCGTCGATGATGAAGAAGTTTTAAGAATTTATATTGCGTAAACCCGACTTGTGCTATAATAGCAACGTGGCCGGTATAACTTTTTCCGGACACCCTTAAGCCACCGGATTCAATCCCCCCCGACTGTTATTCCGGTGGCTCCTTTTTGCCCAAAAAACAGTTCGAAGTTCAACGTTCAATGGTCCAAGCCAGGACAAACGAATATAGTTCAATGCCCATACTCGTCAATCCAGCTAAGAGGCTGTGTCGCAATTCGCCTAAGTCCGTCATCCCGGCTATTGCAGACGATAAGTTCCTAATTTAGTTATCTGTCTAATGACATCGGAAATCGAATGGTGATCGCCCCGACAGGGCATTGGGTAACGCAAAAACCGCACTCCTCGCAAAGATCGGCGGCAATGCACACCGCCTCATTATCAAGGGTTATGGCCCCCGGAGGGCAAATATCCGCACAATTCCCGCAAGCGGTGCATTTCTCTTTCTCAATGATAGGTATCATCAGATCACCATTCCCAGACGGTAACCGTCATGGACCGCATTGAGGAGACGCCGGGGTTTCTTTGCATCTCCAATGAAATATACTTCCGCTGCCAGAGACCTCATGGATTGCTTCCATATACCGTCTTCGGGGTGCAGGATCGACATGACAACCGTGTCGAACTCTGAAGACCCCTCACCGGATGCGCCGGTAAACCTGACAGTGGAACCCTCAATTAAATTGACGGAGGTTCGCATCATAAAACTGACCTTTTTCTTTTTCATAAGGGCCATATACTGCCACAAATAGAACGGGTTGACATCCCGGCCGGGTTTTTGCGCCTCGTCTATCACAGTGATCTCGTAATCCCCTTTTCGCAAGAGATAAACCGCGACACCGAGGCCGATACCGCCTGCTCCGATTATAGCTATCCGGCGGCCGGGCTCAACGGTTTCCATCATGATATCCCGCGGCATGAGGATACCCGGGGGGACGTCCTTTGCGACGGCGCCTGAGGCGACAACAACGACATCGGGCTTATCTGTACGGAGCATGGACGGATCACACTCAACCCCGGTCTTGATCAAGACCCCCGTCTTTCGGCAAAGCTCTTCCAGGGTATTTACCGGCCCGAGGAGCTCGACAGCTCCCGGATCCACCCGGGAAGCGATCAGGATATTTCCGCCAACCGCGTCACTCTTCTCAAATACCGTGACGTTATGTCCTCTCTGCCTCGTCACGACAGCACATTGCAGGCCAGCCGGCCCAGCGCCTATAATACTGACATTCTTTTTCTTTCTTGACGGCTCGAACCCGTAGTAACCCCAGTTCTTATCACCTTCATGGCCCAGGCTCGGACGTACCGAACACATTATCGGCTGATGATAATACAGCCTTGAAAAGCAGGCATTGCACGCGATGCACGGAACTATTTCCTTCTCCCTGCCTTCGCGCACCTTGTTCGGGAATTCGGGATCGGCGATCATGGGCCGGCACATCTCGACAAAATCTATCTGGCCCCGGGATATGGCCTTTTCCGGGATATGGGGAAGAAACTGGCGAAAAGCCATCATGACGGGTATGTTGACGGCCTTCTTCACCGCTTCTGCAATATACAGCCAGTGCCCCATGGGGACATCTCGGGTAATGACCGATTGGGAGGACTCATGCCAGCCGATGGTGACGCTCAGATAGTCTGCCCCTGCCCGTTCGGCTATTTTGAAGCTCTCGATGCTCTCTTCGAAGGTATTTCCGCCCCGGTCGTCAAGCAGTTCATGTCCGCACAGGCGAACGCCGACCGGCATATCGCCTACCTCGGCCTTGACGGCCTCAATGATCTCAACCATGAGCCGGCACCGTTCGGTAATATCACCGCCGTATTCGTCCGACCTTTTATTTGTATAACGCGATATAAAGGTCGAAAGGAGATACCCCACGATCCCGGAAAGCTCTATCATGTCGAAACCGGCGGCGCGTGCGCGCCGGGCCGCATCGACATGGTCCCGTATGGCCTCTTTTATCTCCCCGGACGTGATCTCGCGCGGCGGCTTAAAATACGATAATTTCTGGGGGACGATCGAAGGCATGAGGCAGTAATCGAGTTCTACCCCACCCTCCCGGCCGCAGTGGAGTATCTGGATGCTCGATAACGCCCCGTTTGCACGTATTACATCGGCGATACGGGTCAATCCCTCGACATACCGGTCATCATTGATCGACATCATGCCCTTGAAACCTTTTCCCTCACCCTTTTTATCGGGGTATGCCCCCTGGGTGGTCACAATGCCGGCCCCGCCCTTCGCCTCAGCCTCCATATATGCGACCTCGCGATCGCTCACATAACCGTCCCCGTAAGGGAAATTGGTCTCGGTAGCGGCATATTTGATCCTGTTTTTAACGGTGAACTTACCGATCGAGCCCGGTTGAAAAATATGTGGATATTTTTCCATCATCACCCTACACCTTACGGCCCTTAATCAACGGATCACAGGCGAAATATTCCAGATGTTTCGTGCATATTCGTTAATTGCGCGATCGCTGGAAAATTTACCCGACCGGGCGACATTCCGAATTGCCATCTTTATCCATTCGTCGCGGTTATTGTACGCCGCCCCGACCTTTTCCTGGCATTCAATATAGAGCGCATAATCAGCAAGAACACAATAATGGTCGCCATCCATCAGAGATTGTACGATGGGCTGGAAAAGCCCCGGGTCCTCAGGCGAGAAGAAGCCGGATTGAAGCTGATTCATAGCCAGGGCAAGCTCCTTGTTTGATTCTGTAAATTTCCGGGGATCGTAATTTTTTCTCAGCTCAAAGATCTCCTCCGCCTTATGCCCGAACAGGAAGAAATTCTCTTCGCCCACTTCCTCCCGGATCTCTATGTTCGCCCCGTCATACGTCCCGATGGTCAAGGCGCCATTTAAGGCAAACTTCATGTTCCCGGTCCCCGAGGCCTCGAACCCGGCTGTCGATATCTGTTCCGAGAGGTCTGCGGCCGGTATCGTGACCTCTGCTATGGTCACGCCGTAATTGGGCACAAATGTGACCTGCAGTTTGTCTTTTACGAACGGGTGGGCGGCAATGATCTCTGACACATTGTGTATCAGCTTGATGATAAGTTTGCACATGAAATATCCCGGCGCCGATTTTCCCGAAAAAAGAACGATCCTCGGGACAAACCCTTCAGGGACAGCGCCGTCTTTAAGGCGATTATAGAGGGTAATAACATGAAATACATTAAGGAGTTGCCTTTTATATTCATGAAAGCGCTTTACCTGGCAGTCAAGGAGAAATTCAGGCTCGAGGGTACAGCAGAAAACCCTTTCCAGCGCCGCGCGAAGCCGACGTTTGTTCGCTTTCTTGATCGCGGAGAACCTATCTCTGAATGATGCGTCTTCGGCCATTGGCTCGAGTTGTCTTAACTCATTCAGGTCGCGCATCCATCCGTCCCCGATCGCCTCGGTGATGAGGGCGGCAAGGCCGGGATTCGCATTGAGCAGCCACCGCCTGTGGGTTATCCCGTTTGTCACGTTTGTGAACTTCTCGGGGTACATCAGACAGAAGTCCTTGAAAACATGGCTTTTCAGAAGATCGCTATGCAGGCCCGATACACCGTTGACCGCATGGCTTCCCACGATGGCAAGACGCGCCATGTTGACAACCCTTCCGCCCTCTCCCGTTACAATACCCATTTGCCAGGTCTTATCGAACTCGTCAGGGAAACGGCGGGCCACCTGAATACGAAATTTCTTGTCCATCTCCTGAATTATCTGCAAGTGCCGGGGAAGCAAATGCCCCATCAGGTCTTCCGACCACGTTTCAAGGGCCTCGGGAAGGATCGTATGGTTTGTATAAGCAAAGGTTTCCTTCGTCAGCTTTGCGGCCATATCCCAGGGAACCTTTTCATCATCGATCAGTATTCGCATCATCTCCGGAATTGCTATTGATGGATGTGTGTCATTGAGCTGTATGGCAACTCTCTGGGGCAGCATATTGAGATCGCTGTATGATTTCTTGAACCTGCGGAATATGTCGGCAAGCGTCGACGCTACGAAAAAATACTGCTGTTTGAGCCTGAGTTCCTTGCCCGCGAGAGACAGATCGTTCGGATAAAGGACCTTGGAGACATTTTCGCTGCTGTTCTTGTTTTCAACCGCCCTCACGTAATCGCCGCTATTGAAGTATTCAAAATCAAAATCCCGGGTTGATTTTGCCCCCCAGAGACGCAGTGTGTTCACCGTATTCGTACGGAAGCCGGGCACCGGGTAATCATGCGCCATCGCAAGGATCTCATCCGTATCGATCCATTCCGTTGCCTTATTGTGCGTTTCCACCCGTCCGTAGAAACGCACGGGATAGATAAGCTCCGGTCTCGGAAATTCCCACGGATTCCCGTACCGCAGCCAGTTATCCGGCGCCTCCGCCTGGTGCCCGTCGACAATCTTCTGGGTAAATATCCCGTATTCATACCGTATTCCGTATCCATAACACGGATAATTAAGTGTTGCCATCGAATCGAGGAAACATGCAGCAAGCCTTCCCAGGCCGCCGTTGCCGAGCCCGGCGTCCCATTCGCACTCGAAAGCGTCCTCCAGCCGGATACCAAGAACATCGACGGCCTCGCGATATTCCTCAAGCAGATCAATGTTGAGAAGATAATTCCTGAGCAGCCTGCCCATGAGAAATTCAAGGGAAAGGTAATAGAGTCTTTTTGTGTCTGTCTTATAATAACTCTGCTGGGAGTCGATCCAGTTCTTGACAAGTCGTGCCCGTACCGAAAGCGCGGTTGCCGCATACTTATCCCGCTGTGTGGCTGAATACATATCTTTTGAAAGGGAATACATCAGCTGGTTTGTCAATACTTTTCTAAAAGCATCCATGATCAGGTAGCCTCCATTTTAGAAAAACGGTTCAAATTATACAATTATCCCGTATTTATATACTGTTGCTATAAATACTTCATTGCCAGCATTATATAATGTTGATAAGTATACGGAAGTAAACGAGATGTTTACCTTCTTAGAATTATGTTGCGGATCATATGACCGCCAGCACAAGCGCTGCCCCGGTTGATATTTTAGTATTTCAAATAATCCTGAGGCGGAGTAATTTCACCGAGCGGGCGAACAAACGTAAATTTACCGGTTTCCCCGATCAGGGCCTCACCGACCTCACGTGTGTTATTGCCTATGATCGAAAAAGGCAGGCCGGCGATAGTTGCGGCGAAACCGACTCCAAGGCTGGCGAGCCCGACAGGCCTTAAAAGAACAAGATCGAAAAGTATCGCGTCGGCCTTGTTGGACGACCAGTAATTCGGCTTTTCAATATATTGATCATCCGCTGCAATCGCTGGAATGACAAAGAAACCCAGTGAAAAGGTAGCTATCATGAAGAATATTGCAGTTGTTTTCATATGTTACCCCCTTTTCTTGATACCCTTTCTCTTTATAGCATAGCATTCTGGCGATTTCAATTATTTTTAATATAGTTTTGTAAAAATATCGCCCCTATTTGTTAAACAAATGTTTACCCTCAGCCTATCCATATTATATCAGACCAAACCGTATTTGTGTTGTCTTGCGACGTTTCTGCCCCTTCCGTACCCGGCTGTTATTTAGATTGGACCACATATCTCAAAATTTCATCGGTGGTATAGGTATTGCGGGCATTTGCGGGTTTAGGCCCCCTGTGCATGGTTATCGTCGCCTGGGACACGGGGTACCTGTTCTGCACCGTATACCCCGGCTGAAAAACATAGCTTGTCGCCTTGTCTCTGCCGGAACCGGTCGTATAGGTATTGTAGTGGCCCGGCACGACGGTGTCTTTTGTCCGTATCGATGTGCCATGGTCCTCCATTACAAAATAATCAAACCCCGACTTGCGTGTCAATTCGGCGCATCGCCGGAAAAGATATCCCTCACAAAGATTCTCCGGCGTTTCCTGGCTGCACTGGAAATCGACCCGGTACATCGTCTCGCCTATCCTCGATTCGCTGTACCCTTCCCCAAGCCAGTCCCGGGCCTGATATTCGGTTGTCAGACATCCCGCGACCAAAGCCGGGATAAGACAGATCAATGCAATCCTAAGGAGAGTCCTCATCATTTATCACCCCCGAAAGTTTAAAATAACTATAAGTGAAGTCTTAAATAATGGCAAGGTAAATCCGAGGTATGCCTGAAAAACTGGTTTTCACATACCGGGATGTTGCGAAACTGCAGATCTGGTGTATAATTCTAAAGGCGTTCTTCTAAATTCATGGTGCGTCTGAGCAAGGTTCATGACCCCTTGTTCAAGCATCAATGGCTCTTGGGCAGGGGACATGGTCATCAGGGTCTCCAAATAGTTACGCGTGGAGTCTGCTATGACCACGAACCTGGTATAAGTATTCGCCGTACGAGAGGTGGCAACCTGAAGGAGTATGGCACCAATGGTCTCGTTTTCAAAAGGCAGGATGACGATTAAGAGCAAGTTGTCGATTTTGATCAATGCGACGGGGTCATGAAGTAGGAGCGAACAAGGCCCATGAAGAACGCCATCAGGCCCCCGGTAGAGATACCGGGGGTTTTTTTTAAATGGTTCTTTTGTTTGCCGGGTAGTCTCGGGGTGAGTTTTTGATATATCGTGCAGAACGTTATATTTTAGTCGCGCGCCTGGCAGGGACCGGACCCTGGGGCTGCTGCAAAGGGCAGGGCTTGGAAACTCTGTACTTTTTGTTGTGCAGGTGTTAAACAGTTACGGGCGAACATATCGGGTGGATCTATAGGGATGAAGCTACCCTCTGTTATAAAGATTAGCGGACTTACCAAATACTATCCGGAGACACGGAGAAAATGGGGTCTGTTTACCTGTACATCCTCTCGGAACCGGCCGGCTGTTGACAATATCAGCCTCGAAATTGAACAGGGCCAGTTCTTTGGCCTTCTCGGCCAGAACGGGGCCGGGAAGACCACGCTCATTAAAATGCTCTCCACCCTCATCACACCTACGTCGGGCAAGGCTGAGGTAAATGGGTACCCTCTCCGGAAAGAAGCGGCGATAAAGAGATCCATCGGGATCGTCAGCGGCGATGAACGGAGCTTTTTCTGGCGGCTTACGGGCCGGCAGAACCTGGAGTTCTTTGCGGCACTGTACGGCATAAAGTCCGGGCGCACCACATCGCGGGTAGAGTACCTTCTGGAATTGATCGGACTCACGGATGCGGGGGACGAGATCTTCAGGTCCTATTCGACGGGAATGAAGCAGCAGTTGTCCATCGCCAGGGCGCTCATCAATGAACCTCCGGTCTTATTTCTCGATGAGCCCACCAAGGGTCTTGACCCCCTTGCACTGAAGCGTGTCCACGAGTTCTTCAAGGTACAATTGAATAAGAAGAAGGGGATAACCATTCTCATGACCACTCACCGGCTTGATGAAGCTGAGAAACTCTGTGACAGGATCGCCATCATGCACCAGGGGAGGATCCTGACAGAAGGTACAATTGCCGACCTGCGCCGGGCGCCCGGGTTTGGCGACAGGTATCAAATTACAGCGATTGATGTCCGCCGGAATATAGCCGGTCGCATTGAACGATCTCTGGGAGGGTTTGAAACGGTCTTTTTGGACGAGGACAGCGGTATGATAAAGTTTGAGATAGCCGGCGACGGGGAAAATCTAGGGAAGGCCGTGGACCTGATAAGGGCGGACGGCGGGGTCTTAATCGATATCCGGCACGTGGCGGTTTCCCTCGAATCCATCTATGAATCCATCATTTATCCTCGCAGGCAGCCGGCGACGGAATCTCCGGAAATAGGTGAAGCAACCGAAGGGGATCCGCATCAGGTAAAGGATGCATAATGGAAAGCGGGGAACACATAAGGCGGCTTTCATTATCGGGCGGCTCTTTTTGGCTGGTCGGCCGCGCCTTTATCAAAAAAGATTTCCTTGAGGATACGAGTTACCGCCTGGCCTTTGCCATCGATCTTGTCGGAGCGTTCCTGGAGATCGCCCTGTTTTACTTCATCGCCGCCCTGATAGGGAAGAGCACGGACAACTATTTTGTCATGGAAAGCTACGGCTACTTTTCCTTCCTTCTCGTGGGAATAGCCTTTACAAAATTCACCAACAGCACAATGCGTTCCTTCGCGCACAAGATTGAGGACTATCAGGTAACGGGCACCCTGGAAGCCATGTTGAGCACCCCCACCTCCATCTATAGAATTCTGTTTTCTTCCGTGTTGTGGCAGCATCTTTACGTGACTATCATTATGGTAGTTTATTTTCTCATCGGCATCGCCTTTTTCGGCCTCACGGTGGGTAATGCGAACTGGCTGTCGGTGTGCTGCGTGCTGTTCCTGACCGTCACGTCATTCAGCAGTCTTGGAATACTGGCGGCAAGTTTTATCATGTTGTACAAACGGGGCGATCCGGTCCTGTGGTTATTCGGCATAGTTTCTTCAGTACTGGGAGGCGTTTACTTTCCTGTGAAGATCCTGCCCCAATGGCTGCAGTATATCTCGGATTACATTCCCATTACTTATATCCTGAAGGCCATGCGCAAGGGCCTGTTTGAAGGCGCAACACTTACGGAAATAGCACCGCAGGTCGTCGCCCTGTTGCTGTTCTCGTTGATTCTCATGCCGCTCGGCCTGATGTCATTCAACCACAGCGTCCGCAAGGCAAAAGATGCCGGAACCCTGAGTCACTTCTGACTTAGGTGCCCTAACCCGTCTTTACGTCGACAGGGAACTCAACATCCGCTCCCGGCCCGGACACCTCGGATCCTTCGCAAAATAATTGCCGGAAACCACCCTTGCGAGGTTAAAACAACCAGTATGGCATTTTGACAGAAACGGGCATTGCACACATTCGCCGTCTACAAGCGAGGTGTCCGTGGTATTGCGGACGAACTCCCTCCGTTTGTCACCCGCCCAGATGTCCCTGATACCGGCCTCGAAAAGATTTCCGAAGCAGAGTTCCGCGTCCTCGATCAGTTCACAGGGAAAAACGTTCCCATTGTGGTGAACGACAAAACCCCAGGCAAGGTGGGTGCATGGGCGAATATTCTGCGGACCCTTCCAGGTATCTTCGCGGGTGTCGAAGGATATCATCCGGTCTCGATACCGGTCCTGCTTTTCCTCGACCAGCGCGGCCAGTTGCAATCTCTCTTCACTGTTCAGGGAACCCTGAAAATCCCTCTTCTTCCCTTCACAGGAACGCTCGCTGTAGGGGCAAATATGGATGGCGTCTACGCCGAGATCCATGAGGAGGTCGATAAGTGCCGGCGCAGTGCAAACGTTATGGCTTGTCATGACCGAAAGGGTTCTTACCCAGATACCGCCGGCTTTTAGTTCCCTTATGCCCGAGATAACCCTATCAAAGGTATCGACGGACCGGGTCAACATATGATGTATTTCGGGATCGGGGCTATCGATACTGACGCCAATTGATTCAACGCCGTTTTCAACGAGACGGGAAACCATCTTTCTATCGAGGAACGATCCATTCGTTGTGAAGGAAAGGGCCATCCCCCGCATTTTGACATTTCGGACGATTTCCAGAAAGTCGGGGTGGAGCATGGATTCGGCGCCCCCGAAAAAAACCTGTACGACCCCCGAATTAGCGGCGTCATCTATTATCTTAAGTGCCCTATCCGCGGGCATGTCGCTGCCCCTCGACAGACGCTTTCCGTAGTAGCAATAGCGACATCTGAAGTTGCATCTTCTTGTCAGGTCGAGGGTAATCACCAGGGGGGCGAAGAGGGAGCCGATCAGATCCCCAACCTCTTCACAACCCGGGTACAGGAAGTCTTCGGGCTTACCGGGGTTAATACAGGCCGCGTTCTCACTGAAATCGGCCATGTATGAGACATAGCTCCTTAAAACATTCCCCGCCAGGTCTTTTGCGGCATCCGGGCTGATCCCGTAAACCGCGCTCACTATATTCTCCAGGTCGCTTTCTTCGATGTTTCCGTCGAGAAGGCTCAGGATGTATGCCTCCGAGGGGTGCAGGATTTCAAATCCGGCTTGTCTGTGATTGATAAGGATGCAATACTGTTCCCGCTTCCGGACCTCGACGTGTGCTGCGAGGACCTTTGTAATGATCGGCATTCTCTTCTCCTATCGCCAACCGGCTTTACGGAAATTTCAATGATTCGTTGCGCGTGCGAGGGCCGCTATGCCCTCATCCGTTTCATCCTGTCCGGTCCGGGACATCGCGGATCCCGGGAAAAGTAATTGCCCGTTTCGATCATAGAGAGATTGAAACAGCCGGTGTGGCAATCCTCAAGTTTGTCGCACCGACTGCAGTCGGCATCGATCGATTCCCGGTTCAGGGCTTTTTCTAGAAACCTGCGATGATCCGGCCCGAGCCAGATATCCTCAAGCCTTAACTCGCGGACATTGCCGAGGAGAAGGTCCTTGTCATAGATGAATTCACAGGGTAGAATATCCCCATTCGTTGCGACCATCATGCCTTCAGCGGGATGGCCGCAAAACACCACATCGTCCGGCCCCTCCCACGATATCTCCGGATCGCCGTATATGATCTCGCGGTCGGGGTATTGGGCGGTCTTTTCCCCCACCATTGCACGCAAAGACTCGTGCTCCGCCGGATCGAGCATACCGGCCCTCATCTTCCAGTCCGCGTCGCAGGAGCCTTTGTGCTGCGGGCCCAGTGTGATCTGATCCACGCCCATGCCTGCCAGCATGTCGATGAGGGAAGGGACGCCACTGAGGTTCACGGAGGTTATCACCGAGCGCGTCTTTATCCAGATGCCACGGTCTTTGAGCCTGTTTATCCCGGAGATCACCTTCCCGAAGGTGTTGCGTGACCGCGTAATGTAATGGTGCATCCGGGCGGCGGGGGCGTCTATACTCACCTGAACGCCCTTAAGGCCGGCCCCGGCAAGTTCGGCAACCATCCGCTCGCTGAGGAGCGATCCGTTGGTGCTGAAAAGCAGGGCCATTCCCCTTATTGTTATGGCCGCAACGATCTCACAAATATCGGGGTGAAGGAGAGGTTCCCACCCGCCGAAGGAGACGTGAACAACCCCCAGGGCGGCCGCTTCATCGATGAGGCGCAGGGCAAGGTCCCTATCCATATTCTCTTGAGGAATGTCAGGAAGGCCAAGGGAACAATATCGGCACCTGAAATTGCACCGTGCGGTAAGGGCCAATCCGAGCATCTGTGGTTTTGAAAGGGGCTTGTCCAGATTGGGCTGTTTTAAGAACCCCGGAAACAGGAAGTCCTGCGGATCATATCTGCCACGTAGCCGGGCATCTTCGGGCCGCACAAGAAAATGGCCGAGTTTTCTCATGACAGTCTGGATCGTCGAAACCGCTATATCCATCGATACACCGTAGGTTTCTGAGAAGACAGGGACGAGGTCCTTTTGGGTCATGGTCCCGTCGAGAAGGCTCAGGATAAATGCCTCGGAAGGGTGCAGGATTTCTATGTTTCCTTTTTGGTGGTGCACCAGGGAGCAGAAGTTGTCCCTTACAAAGATCTCGGCAAAATCGGATAAGACAAGAGGGGTTTCGTTCATGACTATCTCCTGGGGCACGCTAAAAATCAGGCGTTCCGGCCCATTTCAACCCCTCGGCACCGGGACATCTCGGATCCTTCCTGTAATAATCGCCGTAGACTATTTTGGAAAGATTGTAACATCCCGTGCGGCAATGTGCCAGCGACTCACAGCGTGTGCAGACAGGATCGACGACCTCGGCATTCGTGATTTTTTTGAGGAGGCTCAGGTGCCTCTGGCCGAGCCATACGGCCTCGATACCGGAATTGCGTATGTTCCCTATCGATATCTCCGGGTCATCTCCCATCATCTCGCAAATGGTCACCTCACCGGAAGGATGGACAACAAGGGTGCTCATCGGGCCGCCGCAGGGAATGATGTCCTCGCGAACCCGCCACTCAAGGTCCCCTTGGATAAAAGACATTTCACAACCGGGGTATTCTGTCCTCTTTGCGCCTATCGTCTCCTTCAAAAAATCCAGTTCCATCTTCCCCAGCAGGCTCGCTTTAGCACCATTGCAGTTGCCTGAACAGGAAACCTGCGTGGTAACTGCGATCTGATCGACATTCAGGCCGCACATTACGTCGATCAGATCAGGCATTGCGTTCCAGTTGTGGAGCATGGCGACGGAACGAACCGCCACTCTAAAACCCCTGGCCTTGAGTGTCCTTATACCGGCCACGACCCGATCGAAGGTATTTTTCGACCCGGTCATGAAATGATGCAGGGATGCCGAGGGGGCATCGAGACTGACCTGGATGGATTTGAGGCCTGCGCCTAGCAACCTATCGGCCATCCGCTCGTCAAGCAATGAAGCGTTGGTGGCAAGAACCACAAGCATGCCGCGCCCGGTTGCCGCAGCCACGATCTTGTCTATCTCAGGATGAAGGAGTGGTTCGCCGCCGGTAAGGCACACGGATACCACCCCAATCTCTGCGGCATCGTCTATCAGGCCGACCGCCTCGGAGCCGCTTAAGGATAAGGAGGGGGATGAGAGATCGGCATAGCAGTATATGCAGTTGAAATTGCACCTGTTCCCAAGGATAAGGGTCAGATGCATCGGCGTATCCATCGGCGCCGTGATCCCCGGCAATTCAGAAAACCCCGGATAGATGAACGTCTCGGGCTGGTAACGCCTTTGACCCGGCCCCGAACCTGCGCCTGCACAGAGGTAGGTTGTGAGTTTCTCAATTACGCCATTGATTATGTTCAGTGCATTTTCAGGCGGAATATCATATGTTCCGCTGAAGATCTCCATCAACTTCGCTTTTGTGATCCTTGTGTCGAGAAGACTTACGATAAACGCTTCGGAAGGATGGATCGCGGTGCATTTTTGCTTCTTCCGGTCGACAATTATACAGTAATCCCGTCTTATGGAAATCTCCGCAGACAGGGCTAACGAGAAGGGAATCCGAGTATACAAATCGTCCAGATATATCTACGGTGCTCTCGCTCCGAACCTCTGTTGAATACGATCAATTAATTATGTGCTGTTATCGTATTGCAGCCAACGTAGTACTCGCCGCATTTTACGGCACGGATACCCGCAACGCTCACCGGGCGGGCGCCCGTCTGCATCGCTTTTTCCTTCATAGCCTTGATCCTGTCAGCCGAATAGCCTTGCTTCTTAGACGTTTCCGATTCGTGGCCACGGTCAATCATTGATACCTCCGTACTGGTATAAACAGCCGAAGTGTCGTCTTGTAATGTGCGACACACGCTACTTCTTTATCACTTTACCCCGATATTGGCAAGGTTTAAATTCTCCCAATCCCAGGAGCAGAGTTGGGGTGTGGTCATATAGCCGGAAAAGTAATTTTAGAGGTCGTATTAATAGTGATGAGATAGATCGGAATAGGTCAATCGATATCCAGCTCAAAATTAGGTGGTATTGATCAAAGCTTTTTTAACATCTTTTCGATTTCCTAAATATACAAATACGAAACACATACTCAAAGAAACTGAAATAACTTGGTATACGGTGATGATGGTGGCTCCGATGTTTCCAGAGCGGGCGCCAAACCATAGGAAAAGGTTATAAAAGGCAACCTGCCCGACACCGATCCCGGCTGGTGCGATTGGGAGTGACAACATGAGGAGACCGACGGGGATAACTGTGAGGTAGGAAGTAAGAGAAACGAGGTCTTCCCCCATACTTTTTCCAATGGTGTAAAACATATAGATACTCAATACATCTATCGCAATGGTGATTGCAACAGCCTTAAAAAGCTTCATCTTTTGATTGGCATATATGTGAAGAGCATCGTACACCTGTAAAAAGAAATCTTTTTTAGGAAGCCTATATACCAGCTGTTTAGCCCCCATGGATACGAAAAGGTTCTTGGCCTTGATGGAAAAAACACAAGCCGCCGCAATAAAAGAACAGACTATATAGAAAGCAATTGAATAGGCGATGGTTTGAAGCTGGAGGTTGGACAACATGATCTTATGGTTGAAAAGAAGGGCCACAAATGCCACTATCATTATGGTCTGAAATCCTATTATCCGGTCCAAGAGGATGGTCATGACAGCGCCTATCTTGCGGGCCTTGCTATCTTTCGCAATATAGAATGCTTTGACAAGGTCTCCCCCTAGTGCCCCAGGCATGAATATATTAAAGAATATGCCTATGCAGTTAATCCTCAACACCGTTTTAAAAGACGTTGGGATGCCTTGCCAGAGCAGGAGATAATACCACCTGATCGTTCCAAGCATAATTATTACCAGTAATGTGAGGACCACCGTAAATATCATGCTCTTTTTATAGATGATCTGTGAAATTTGATGCAGGTCAAGTCGACCCGTTGCAATCATGTAGTAGATTAACAAAGCAGCAAAACAGAGCTTGAGTAAAGTTGTGACATATTTTTTCATTTATATTCAGCGATTACCTTGTTTTTAAACTTTTGGTTGATATTATCATACTATTCTTGTTGATTTGCAATAGCCCTCTAATTGACGAGAAAAAGGAAGTCATCGTCTTTATCACCAACCATCTTACCCCGGCGCCGCTACCATTGCATCCATGTTATTTATAGGGACCTCTGGCAGATCGAGATATTCTGGATCGGGTTATCAACGATACAAACGCGGGCATATCTACCGTTGCTGAAATACAGTAAAGAGGCTCAAGTGACCAAAAAAGGTGCAATCCTTAATTTTTCGAGCGATACCATGAAAGAAAGTCTAGTAAAACCAAATGCCCCCGGCATGACTCGAACATGCGGCACATGGATTAGGAATCCATTGCTCTATCCACCTGAGCTACGGGGGCATTACCAATCATTAGTAAACCTTCATTTATCATCACTGCTAACGTATAGCTACCCATAATGTTAGAATGCAATGATCCGGTTATGCTGAAACATGGTCTCATTTCCCAATTCAAATGCAATCCTGTTTTCATGGTGTCGCTATATTATTATATCTCGCTGTCCAATTCCATAAAAAAGATAACCGGTGCTCAATTCCACGTCTTCGCCGATACCGCCGACAAAACGTCCCTGCCTTGATTGTGCGTTCCAAGCCGATTGTGTCAAGAATCTTTCGCAGAGGGTAAAGGGGATCAGAAAAATTAAGATTCAACCGTATGATTTCGACGAACTAAATGAAGGTGCGAGATTTTTTTGGGGGGGGTAAGGCGGAAATTTAACGTTACGATGGATAAGACGATGATTTTTCCACGAAATTAGTTTTGTGGGCTTTTAGGCCTGGTCAGGCACGTGAAATGATATGGCGGCTTGCTGCGGCTACATCAGGCACCGAGATAATATCGTCTCCCAGTTCGGAACGGGATTCCATTCCGTAACCGGTTAATACCAGGATCGATTTAACCCCCGCAGCCAGACCGGCCTGAATATCACTTGCTTTGTCTCCAATTAGCCACGAATGGCTCAAATCAATATCGAAATCATGCCTGGCCCTTTCAATCATACCGGGCAATGGTTTGCGGCATTCGCAATTCCGAATATTGCCGAATCCTGGATGATGCGGACAATGATAGAACCTATCGATTTCAAAGTCGTTGCCGTGCTGCCGAAGTTCATTATTTACAAATATATGTAATTTATTCATGTCGTTCTCGTCGTAATAGCCGCGAGCAATGCCGGCCTGATTAGTAATGACGATTACAAGAAACCCGGCTTTCTTCAAGGCTATCACCGCCTCCATTGCCCCTGGGATCCACTGCCAATCCTGAAAACGATGGACATATCCCTTTTCTATATTTATAGTCCCATCGCGATCCATGAATACAGCACGACGTTTCATTATTC
>CAIQJW010000069.1 GCA_903872255.1 uncultured delta proteobacterium
CGCCATTCCGGCAAAATATGGGTACAAAGCCAATTTGGCATCGGCAGCGAATTTAGCTTCGAGCTGCCAAACGAATAATTGCGAAATATCTTCACTGCGGATTTCATTCATTTCGGATTGCCGATTTCGGATTATTTAGATTGTGGATTATTGGCGGATATGGCCTGATTTTTGGATTAAACCCTTTTTAAACCCTGTAAGGGGTAAAGATGAAGTCGGTGTGGTGCTCGGGTATGAATTGTAGTTTATGCTGCGTTCCGTTCATAAAGCCCTTGCCGAGAAATTTCCCCGAACCGACCGCTATAATGGCCTGCTTGGCATGGTAACCAAAACCTGCCGGATCGGCATCGATATTGATAAAGCTCAGGACGCGCATCTTTTGGTACGGCTTCATGAGGTAATACCAGGCAAAGAAAGGCGATATGGCCCCGAGACCAAAGAGCACGGCATAGGTCGATTTCTTAAGGCCGACATACCAGAGCATGGAAAAGGAAACGAGAATTATGACAATGCCTGTGCCCAGGTCCGGCTGCTTAACGATGAGCACGAAGGGCAGAAGGGTCCAGAGAACGGGTTTGGCAATATCTTTCAGGCTGAGAGGCATATTCTGCCTCTTCTTTTCATAAAGCATATTGGCCAGAAATACGACAAGGATCGGCTTCATCAATTCCGAAGGCTGGATGCTGAACCCGAAAACACTGATCCATCTCTTGGCGCCGCCCGCGGCGAGTCCGATGATGAGGACGAGAACAACAAGGATAATACACCCGGTATAGATCCATTTCGAATGGTTCGCTATCATGCGGTAGTCGTAATACATGACGATAAGCATGAGGCCGAGGCCCAGCGTGAAAGCTATGAGCTGCTTGATGATGAAGTTCCAGGACCCGCTAGAAAACGAGCTCGTTGCACTGACAAGGTTCATCATGCCGATCCCAAACAACAACAGGCCGTTTATTATCAGGTACCAGTCAAGGTGATAATATCTGCGTTTATCTATTCTCATGGGCCTTCGCTTCCTTTATAACCGGTTTTACCTTGAAAAGGGTTTCGGTAATACTCTTCGCGATCGGCGCGGCCGCGGACGAACCGTGAAGGCCGTGCTCGACAAGTATTGATATCGCAATGGAAGCGTCCTCCGACGGCGCGTACGCGATGAACCATGCATGATCACCCAGCTTGACCTTGTCTGATCCTGCCTGGGACGTACCCGTTTTTCCGCTCATCAGGACATTCTGTACCTTCGAAGCACCGGCTGTGCCGCCGGGCTCGTTGACGACCCCCCGCATTCCATCTTTGACAAGTTTTAATACGCCGGGCTTCAATTTCAGTTCGGCATTGACGACCGGCTCAAAGGTCTTGACGACCTTGCCTTCGGTGGACACGATCCTGTTGACTATCTGCGGCTTGAAGTTCTTGCCGTCATTTGCTACGAATGAAGTCAGCATGGCAAGGTGGATTGGGGTAAGCCACACTGCGCCCTGACCGATCGCGACAGATACCGTTTCACCTTCATACCACGGCTGGTTGTAGCGCCGCCTCTTCCATTCCGTTGACGGGATGAGCCCTTTCTGCTCCGCGGGAAGATCAATGCCTGTCAACCGCCCCATGCCAAGGATGTCGCCGAACTCGTGGATCCTGTCGACTCCCAGTTTCAGGCCGACATTATAAAAGAAAACGTCGCACGATTCCACGATCGCGCGATGAACGGATGCGGAGCCGTGCCCGCCTTTTTTCCAGCACTTGAAGACGCGGTTCCCGTAGGCGAAACCTCCTCCGCAATGAAAGGCGGTGCGTTCGTTGATGATCCCGAGATCGAGGGCCTGGAGCGCGAGCAGGATCTTGAATGTCGACCCCGGGGGATAACCGCCCTGGATAGCCCTGTTCTGGAGAGGATGAAGTTTATCGAGAGCTATCGCCTGCCAGTTTTTCTTCGTTATCCCGGAAGCGAAAAGGTTGGGATCAAAGCCCGGACGGCTCACAAGAACAAGCACCCCGCCGGTTTTAGGATTAAGTGCTACCGCAGCCCCCCTTCGCGTCTCGAGGGCTTTGTCGGCGGCGAGCTGGAGATCGAGGTCCATATTGAGGTGAAGACTGTGTCCCGGGATCGGCTCGATGACATCGAGGGTCCTGATCTCACGGCCCATTGCATCGACCTCGACACGTTTTTCTCCGTCTGTTCCCCGAAGCTCCTTTTCATAAGCGCGCTCCAGGCCGTATTTGCCGATATAATCACCGGGTGAGTAGTCCTTGTGTTTTTTCTTGTCTTTCAGTTCTTCATCACTGATCTCCGACACGTAGCCGATCGCGTGCGCGAACGATGCGGCATAGGGATAATTTCGTTTCGGTTCGATCTGTATCGAAATGCCCGGAACGTATATCCTGTTTGCCTCAACCTTGGCGACCTCATCCATGGGGATATCGGATTTTATCTTGATAGGGAAGGATGGCGGCATACCGCTCGCAGCCTTCATTTTTTCGATGATCTCTTCCCGGTTGCGCTGAAGCAGCTCAGCCAGGCCGTCTACGGTCTGGCTGAAATCCTTGATATCTTCCGGGGTCAGATAAATATTGAACGAAGGCCGGGTATCAGCAAGGACTTTTCCGGTCCTGTCATAGATGATACCCCGCGCCGCCACGACCTTTTTCACCCGTATCCGGTTTTGCTCCGAGAGTTTGCGCATCTCCGACCCGCGCATTATCTGCAGGTCCCATAACCTGATAAGAAGGACCGTCATGGTGAGGACGAGGACGAGGGTACACCATTTATACTTGCTCGTGTATTTTTCTTCCTTCATTTAGGATCTCTCCATCAGAAGGTTGTTCAGCCGGTCGATGACGGAAAAAAGAAGGATTGATACAAAACCGGTAGTGATGGCATTAGGGACCATATAGAAAACAATATTGAAGATCCCTCGCATCTCGCCGTGGGCAAAAAAAGTTAGCGCTGCAAACAGGCAGGATTGGACGAGGACGGAGCCGCTGGAAAAATAGGCGAATGTATACTTGGAATCGACAAAATATTTTCTGCGCATCATTGAGGCTATCAAATAGATAACGATGGTGACGAAGAGAAGCGAACCATTGGGGGCGCCTGACAGTCCTTCTTCCGCGAGCCCTATGCAAACAGCGGCCGCAAGCCCGGACCACGGGCCGAGAAAAAAAGTCACGTACAATACGATCGGCATACCGATCTCGGGCTTCAGGACATCAAGGGAAATGTGGGGCGAAATGGCCGTTTCAATAAGGAGAAGTACTATTCCGATGAAAATATATATTGCGGTTTTCATTATTTTCTGACGAGCAGAACCTCATCAAGCTGTCTGAAATTGTTGTACGGCATGACATCGATATCGGTAAATATTCCGGCTTTGCCCTTGTTTGCCGTTATGACGATGCCGACGGGAATACCTTTGGGATAGATGCCGTCCTTGCCCGATGTCACAAGCTTATCGCCTACCTCGATATCATCGTTCTTCGTAACGTATTTCATTTTGACCGTATTCTGACCTGTACCTTCGAGAAGTCCCCTGGTGTTCTTGCCTTCGACGTTGACATCGATCGATGAGTTCGCGTCATTCAGGACCATGACCTTGGCATGCCAGAGATCGACCTCGACGACCTGGCCGACTATTCCCTTTGGGGTAATGACCGGCATCTTCTGGCGGACATTATGTCTGCTTCCCTTATCGATAATGACGCACCGGAACCAATTTTTGAGGTCTTCGCCGATGACGCTGGCGGCGATCATCGTATTGGGTTTTTTCTGGGCAAATTCGAGGAGCTTCCTTAACCGGGCATTTTCCCGCTCCGTCTCGACGAGCTTCTGGTTCTCGACATAGAGTTTTTCGTATTTTTCCCTGAGTTCCCGGTTCTCTTTCTTGGCCCCGACAATATTAAAGTAGGAATCGAAGGCCCCCCCGATAGAAGAAACCGGCTTCGAGATGACGTTGAGAACAGGCCCTAAAACGCTGCCGATCCCGGTTTTGACGGCTGCATACGATCTCGCAACAAAAGGGGCATTCGTAAAGGAAAGGAACGATATGACGAGAACGAGAATGGCTATGATTATAGCTATTGAATTTCTCAAATTACCACTGTTTTAAAAATATGTCGCTATCTCTTTCAGGAGGCTTACCTCATCAAGAGCTTTTCCTGCACCTTCCACGACGGCTGTCAGAGGATTTTCAGCTATGATGACCGGAAGCCTGGTAACTTCCTTGATAAGGAGATCCAGATTTTTAAGGAGCGCTCCGCCGCCTGAAATCACGATACCTTTATCGACGATATCGGATGCAAGTTCCGGAGGTGTTCTTTCGAGCGCTATCCTCACGGCCTCGACGATGGCGTTCACGGGTTCGTTGATCGCCTCCCTGATCTCTTTCGAGGATATCTCGAGGGTCTTCGGAATTCCGCCGACAAGGTCCCGGCCTTTGATCTCCATGCTCATTTCATCTTCTTCAGAACTCGGGTACGCCGATCCGATGCTGATCTTGATCACTTCCGCTGTACGTTCGCCTATCAGGAGATTGTACTTGCGCTTGACATATTGAATGATGGCCTCATCGATCTTATCGCCGGCGACACGCACCGAATTACAATACACGATTCCGGCAAGGGAAATAACAGCGACTTCCGTCGTACCACCGCCTATATCGACGATCATGTTACCGCTCGGTTCAGTGATGGGAAGCCCGACACCGATTGCGGCCGCCATAGGCTCCTCTATAAGATAGACCTCCCGTGCACCGGCTGATTCCGCCGATTCTTTGACAGCCCTTTTTTCGACGGGGGTGATGCCTGACGGGACAGAAATGACTATTCTCGGCCGGGCGTACGATTTCTTGTTATGTATTTTCTGTATGAAGTACTTGAGCATTGCCTCGGTGATCTCAAAATCGGCGATGACGCCATCTTTGAGGGGCCGGATCGCAACGATATTGCCCGGTGTCTTGCCAAGCATTTTCTTCGCTTCTTCTCCGACCGCTATTACCTTCTTGGTGCCGCGGGAATCCTTATGGACCGCAACGACGGAAGGTTCATTCGAGACAATGCCTCTGCCTTTCACGTAAACCAGCGTATTTGCAGTACCAAGGTCAATGGCCAGGTCTTTCGATATAAATCCAAAGAGTGATTCGAACATCCAATCTCCCCTTCTCACGGAATTTTAAAAGTTATTGAAAAAACAGCCTTAATATACTATTTTAAAGTTTCAAAATCAATAATCTTTCAGAGGTATTAAAACCAATGCTCAAATTTATGAGAAAATATGCCCGAAGCTACCTGATCAAGGTCATCTTTGCCGTGATCATTATTGTGTTCGTCTTTTATTTCGGGGCGGGCTCGCTGCAAGAAAAAGAGACCAAGATCGCCCAGGTTGGAAGCTTCAATATACTGTATCCTGAATATTACGATGCATACAACAAAGAACTGGAGATGTTCCGGCAGCTTTACCGGGATAAGTTCGATGAAAAAATGACGGCCGAGCTCAAGGACAAGGTCCTCGAGGACATCGTCAATAAATACATCCTTCTGACAGAGGCCAAAAAATTGGGGATCTCCGTCGGCGACCAGGAATTCGCCGAGCTGATCGGGTCGGTCGAGGCCTTCCGGAAAGATGGGAAATTTGACAGTGACCGTTATATTTCCGTGCTGCGCCAGAACAAGATGGACCCGGAGCAGTTCGAAAGGACAGAAAAGACTATGCTCCTCGTCCGCAAGGTTGTCAGTATTGTTCGCGATACCGGGGCGCCTGTTACCGATAGTGATATCTGGGCCGGCTATGTGCGCGAAAAGGGCAAGGTCGATCTTAACTATTCCCGTTTTTCACCCGCTTCATTCAAAGATAAGGCTACGGTCACCGAAAAAGAGCTTAATGATGTCTATGACAAGGAAAAGGACCGTTTCCGCGGGGAGAATACGTACCGGCTTAAATACATCGTGGTCGATGCAAAGAGCGGGGTTAAGGATGACCAGGTTTACATGGATCTTTTGAAAGCAAAGGATATCGATGCGTACGCCCGCGAAAAAGGTTTTAAGGTCAATGATACGGGTACTGTACGCCAGAGCGAACTTTTCAAGGCATATAAGGGCCTCAAGATAGAAACGTGGGCAAAAGACCTGCGCAAAGGCGATGTTTCCCTGCCGGTAAGGGACGACGGGAGGTCGCTCATCTTTCAGCTTGTTGAGCGGGAAGAGGGTAAACCAATGGAAAAAAGCGCCGCTCTTCAAAGCATAAAGGACAGGCTTCTCACGGAAAAGGCGAAAGATAAGGCCCGCCTCGCGGCAGAGGATGCCGCTAAGAGCAAAACGGTAGACAAAAAGGCACGTACCGGTTTTATCTCGAGAGGCGCGCCCTCCATCCCGAAAATAGGGCAGATCCCCCGGGACAATGCGGGGATGCTCGGTTTGACGAAGGACATGCCCGTTTATGATAAGACTGTCGAAATCAACGGGGATTATTACGTGTTCGGTTTTGCAGGTGAAGAGGAGCCTGATCGCCAGGAATGGCAGAAGGATAAAGAGCGCTTTACTCAGTATTACACCGCACGGCATAAAGAGCGGTTCCTTGCATCGTTTGTCGAAGATTCAAAACAGGCAATGCTCAAACAGGGGAAGATCAAGATATTAAAGAACCCCAAAGAGATCTAAAGATCCCCGCCCATGGTGATCCTCGGCATCGATACGTCCTGCGATGATACATCGTTGGCATTAATTGATCATAACCGGCGTATCCTTGCACACATCATATCGTCCCAGGCGGACCTCCACCGGCTCTTTGGCGGCGTCGTTCCTGAGATCGCATCCCGAAAACATGTCGAATTGATCGATATCATCTATAATGAGGTTCTGGAAAAAGCCGGAATACAAGCCGGCGATATTGATCTCGTCGGCGTAACGTCCGGGCCGGGCCTTATCGGCAGTGTGCTCGTGGGCTTAAGCTTTGCGAAGGGACTCAGCCTTGCCGGGGGCATTCCGCTTATCGGCGTGAACCATGTCGAAGCGCATGCCATGAGCATATTTCTCGAACGCGACGTCGAGTTCCCCTTTGTGGCACTCGTCGTTTCGGGGGGTCACACGGTAATACTCTCGTTCGACGCACCGTGCTCTTTCCAGGTTATCGGCTCGACGGTGGATGACGCCGCCGGGGAGGCCTTTGCCAAGGTCGCCACATTCCAGGGCCTCGGGTACCCCGGCGGGCGCATCATTGAAGAGATGGCGCGCCAGGGGTCGCCCGATCATGTCGCTTTTCCCCGCCCCATGATGGATGACGTGCGCTGTAATTTCAGCTTCAGCGGCCTTAAAACAGCTTTCATCACATACGCAAAAAAGCATACGATCGATGCATCGACGATCAACGACGTCCTGGCGTCATTCCAGGAAGCCGTGTGCGATGTGCTTGTAGCGAAGACATTCAAGGCCGCCAGGCAATCAAACATAAAACGGGTCGTGGTCGGCGGCGGGGTTGCGGCAAACGGAAGGCTGCGCGAGGTCTTTCTGAAAAGGGGAAAACAGGAAGATTACGAGGTCATGATCGCGTCCCCCCTTTTCTGCACTGACAACGGGGCTATGATAGCATCGCTCGCATCTTTCTATGCCGGATCGGGAACCTATTCCACGCTCGACATAAAGGCATATTCCCGGATGGTGATGAAATGACCCGGACGCCATGCTGAAGAAAAGCTTCTCGCAAAATCTCATCAAGGACGGGAACATCCTCCGCAAGCTGGTCTCTCTCGCAGAGATTTCTGAGGGCGATACGGTCATAGAAATAGGGGCGGGGCGCGGGGACCTGACGAGGGCAATAGCCCAACGCGCCCAGAAAGTTATCGCGGTCGAGCTCGATCGCGACATGATACCGTATCTCGAATTACTCGCATCCGGGGAAGGCCCGGGAGCGGAGAAAAATGTCGAGATCGTCTTTCGCGACATACTGACCGTTGATATCCCCGGCCTTGCCGCGGATGAAAAGGTCAAGGTAATGGGCAATATACCCTATGGCATTACCGGCCCTATTATTTTTAAGCTGATCACAGAGCGGGCGTTTATTAAAAGCGCCTTCCTTACCGTCCAGAAGGAGATCGGGGACCGCATAACGGCAAAACCGGGAACACGGGCATACGGATCATTGTCCGTAGTATGCCAGCTTGTCGCCGAAGTAAAGGTCCTGATGCGCCTTAAATCCCATATATTTATTCCACCTCCAAAGGTCGACAGCATTTACTTTTCGATGCATTTCAGGGAAAATGCGGAGTATGTGGATAACAACTTCATGGCCTTTGTCCGGGCGGCATTCAGCCATAAACGAAAATTCCTGCGCAACTCCTTGAAGGAAAACTATACAGATGCACAGATAGACGAGCTCTACGAACGGATGCATTTTTCCCGTTCAGTGCGGGCCGAAGAATTGGAACCCGGCTTTTTTGTTTCCATATACCGCGCGATGGAAAAGAATGGTGATCCACAATAGGCCTGCCGTCTGCGAGGAACTTCAGGTGCCGCCGTCTTGTTCTCCGGACAGGAATAGGGTAGAATAATACCCTGTGGCAATTATTCCAGAAAAAAGGGAGATACAATGAGGACATCCCGTCTTGCTTCTTTTATCGTATGCATCATGCTCGCATTAATACTGACGGTTCCAACGTATGCGCAGGACAAAACGGAGGACCTGACCGGTATATATAAGAGCTATTTCAAGCTCCTCATCGATAAGGATTTTACAAAGGCATGGGATGACCTTGCGAACGAAAGCAAGCTTACCATTGCCGGGCTTATTGCGAAAGAAGCGAATGCTCCGTCTGACAAGGTGCTCGGGATGCTCAACGCGAACGAGAACGGGCTCCGGGATAAATACTTCACGGCATTTGAGGAAAGTATCCGTGAGCTTCTCAACGAAATATACGGCCAGGGAAAATTCACGGTCAAGAGCAAAACCGCCACCAGTGCCGTCGTCACAATAGAGGTCCAGAAGGACCCCAAGGATTTCGGGATGGTGAAGCAGGACGGGAAGTGGAAGGTTAATTTCTTTAAGGACCTGATGGCGGACGAGAAGTAGTTGAGGCGGGTTAAGGGCGGGGGATCAGGTCGGCCTGTTTCACGATCTCGGGGACTATGTCTTCCCATTCTATGGCCATTATGTGGATGCCCGCTATGCCTTCGATATTCCTGACTGCATCGATAGTTTCGAGGCATATCGCGATACCCTCGTCACGGTACTTTTCTTTTGGCACGGACCCCATGCGTTCGATCAGGTGATCTGGCACGTCCATTCCCGGAACAGAATTCTTCATATAACGGGCCATGCCCGGCGACTTCATGGGTGTCACCCCGGCAAGTATATACGCCTTTTCGTGTGTTCCGATGTCCCGCACCATTTCCATCCACCGCGTGAATTTTTCAATGTTGAAGACACATTGCGTCTGGACGAATTGAGCGCCGGCCCTTACCTTTTTTGCAAGCCTTAGCGCCCGGATCTCGAACGGGTCGGCAAACGGGTTTTCGACGCAGCCGATAAAGATCCCGGGTCTGCCTTTTATCTCCTGTCCGCTTAAGAATTTCCCTTCATCACGCATGGTGCGCAACGTATCGATCAACTGGACCGAGTCAATGTCGTGAACGTTCTTCGCGCCGGGATGGTCACCGAATGATTGATGGTCGCCGGTGAGGCACAGGATATTTCGAATGCCGAGCGCCGATGCGCCAAGTACATCGCTCTGCAGGGCTATCCGGTTGCGGTCCCTGACCGTCATCTGGAGGACCGGGTCAAGGCCCATATCCTTGAGGATGAGGCACGATGCCATGCTCGACATCCGTACGACCGCCGTCTGGTTGTCGGTAACGTTCGCTGCATCCACATGCCCTTTAAGAAGGTCCCCTTTTCTCCTGATGGCATCCGGGTCGGCGCCGCGCGGAGGGCCGCACTCGGCCGTGACCGCAAAATGGCCCCGGGTGAGGACCCTTTCTAGATTGCCTGCCGGCGTCATAACGTCATATCCTCCCTTGTTCTCTTGCGCGGTCCCCCGTCACGGGATGTCGACCAATCCCGGGGTTTTTCAATCTCATTATACGTGTCAAATTCCCCCCGTGCTTTCAGCCGGTCAATAATGAGCTGCCAGGCACACGGAAGACTGTCGTTTACTTCACAGACGCCGCCGTGGGAACCGCCGCAGGGGCCGTTCATGATGCTTTTCGCACACCTCGCAACGGGACATATCCCGCGGGTCCTGTCAAGGATGCAATCGCCGCATCCCTGGCAGCGTTCCGCCCACACCCCCGCCTTTTCTGTCACACCCATGAAGCGGGTATTGACCGCCGGGAGGACAGGCACGCCGGGAAAAGTCTCCGAAATGAACTGCACGCCGCAGCCGCATGCAAGCGACAGGACGGCATCGTAATCTTCCAGCGATCCGGCCAGCGTGTCCGCAAACTCAGGATCGCATTGCCTCTCGAGGGTCTTTTCCCCGATATCCGCCGTATGCCCTTCGGCCTGCCGCTTGATACGTATCTGCAAGGCAAGAAGGGCAGTCTCTTTGGTACCGCCCACAGCACAGACGGTCACGCATTCATTGCACCCGAGAAGCAGTATTCTCCGGTACGGAGCAATCATATTCATGATCTCATCGAATGGCTTTCTATCGGCAACAATCATTCTGGACTCCTTGTTTGTCGTAAATCGTAAAACGTAAATCGTAAGGTGAAAAGAATTTCTATGATCGTATTTCTTTTCTAACTCCTCACGCTTTACGATTTACGGTCTTAATGGGATTCGGTCCCAATCCGATAATCTTTTCTGTTATCTCCCGCATGACAAAAGCGAACTTGCGGCCGTCGGACGCAGAAAGATTGTACATCTCGAGGCGTTCACCCCCTATGCCCGCCTCATCGAGAAGGTTTTTCGCATAGAGCACTCGTTTTCCCGCCCGTATATTTCCGGCGATGAAATGACAGTCCCCCTCGAGGCATCCCACGAGACATACGCCGTCTGCCCCGTTTGCGAAGGCCTCGAGCATGTGGATCGTATCGACCCTGCCGGTACAGGGTATCTTGACGATCTTCACCGATGCGGGATAGGACAGCCTCATCGAACCTGCCAGGTCCGCCGCAGTGTATCCTCAGTATTCGCAGCAAAAGGCAATGATCTGTATGTTATCCATTAGTCTCCAATCGTAAATCGTAAATCGTGAATCGTAAAGTGTAAAAGAAATGCCCTGTTTTCTGCGGCATCACATTCCCTCCATTTCCATGATCTCCTTACTCTTTACGATTTACGTTTTACGATTCACGACTTATCGCCGCTTTCACCTTAGCTAAAATCTGTACGTCCCTTGAATGCATCAGGTCTATCGCCTTTGCCGGGCATTCGGCTGCACAGGTGCCGCAGCCCTTGCATTTGCTTGCATCTATCTCGGCCTTTCCTTCGTCATCGATGACGGGTACGCCGAACGGGCATGTCCGAACACAGGTAAGGCATGAGGCGCATACGCTGCTGTCGACCCTGGCGACCATAGCGTCAACCGTTATTGAATCCTTTGCAAGGGTTGTGAGGGCCCGTCCCGCCGCGCCCTGTGCCTGCGCGATCGTCTCGCTGATATTTTTCGGCGAATGGCATGTTCCTGCCATATAAAATCCGTCGGTGGCGAAATCTATCGGTTTCAATTTCATATGGGCCTCGTGAAAGAAGCCGTCACGGGTCCGGGGAAGCTTGAATATGCCTGCAAGGCCGGTTGTATCGTTTGGTATCACGGCGCTCGAAAGCACGATCCGGTCCGCCCGGAATTCGGCCTTTTCGCGAAGGGACGTGTCAAAGCAGCTGACGTAAAGCCCGTCATCTTTTTTTTCAACTGCGGGTATGCTCTCATGCGAAAAACGAACGAACCGTATCCCCATGCGACGGGCCGTCTTATAATACTTTTCGGAAAAACCATAGCTCATCATATCGCGGAACATAATGACGATCTGAGACTCGGGCCATTTCGTCTTCATCGTCATGCCATTCTTGAGTGCGGTGAGGCAGCAGACCCGGCTGCAATATTGTCTTTGCGCGTTCCGTGAGCCAACGCACTGGATCATGACGCAGACCTGCGGTTCGGGAAGCGCTTCGGCATTGAGCGCCGCCTCGAGCTCGAGTTGGGTCATTACCCGGGCGTCTTCACCAAAGAGATACAAGCCTTCGGGCCTCAATTCTGATGCGCCCGTTGCAAGTATCGTGACAGAATGCCGGATCTCTTCGGGCGATGTTTGGCTTTGGGCCATGATCTCGGTCAGGAAATCTCCCCGAATACCTTCGGCATCGATGACCTCCGCGTCCACGTGAACGTGAATGTTCCGGTGGCCTGTCACCTTCCGGACAATTTCCTGAAGGAACTCCTGCACATCAAGGCCTTCCACGGTCCTGAAGATATTGTTGAGATTGCCTCCCAGCCGCTTTTCTTTTTCAACGAGATGTACGGTAAAATCCTGGTCTGCAATGCTTAAAGCTGCCGTCATCCCTGCGACGCCGCCGCCCACCACAAGCGCGGACTTTTCCACCGGCAGGGTTTTTTCGACGAGCGGTTCTATATAATGAGCATTTGCAACCGCCATCCGGACCAGGTCTTTTGCTTTTTCGGTAGCCTCTTTCCTGTCATGCATATGGACCCACGAGCACTGGTCCCTGATATTTGCCATCTCGAAAAGATATTTGTTGAGCCCCGCATCCCGGATCAGGGACCGGAATACAGGTTCATGGGTCCGTGTCGAGCACGAGGCCACGATGACGCGATTAAGGCCAAGCTCATGGATAATGTTTTTTATTTTTTCCTGGGTATCCTGGGAACACGTGAAAAGGAATTGCTCGGCGAAGACAACATCGGGAAGCCCCCCGGCATAATCCTTTACTGCCGGGACATCGACTATACCCCCGATATTGACGCCGCAATTACAGATAAAGACCCCGATCCTCGGCTGCTGCCCGGTTATGTCCCGTTCGTCGGGAACGGACGGTACCGTAATGTCCTGCCACCGCATATCCGTAAGAGATGCCGCGGCCGCGCAGGCCGCCGCGGATCCTTCGACAACTGTTTCCGATATATCGCGCAAAGAAGCGGAACCCCCGCATACATAGATCCCCGGGCGGGAGGTAGCGAGCGGCGACATGGGCCCGGTATCGACAAAACCGTATTCGTTGGCCGCAACGTTCATCAGCCGGGTAAGCCCGCCGAGCTGTTTTGAAGGACGAAGACCAACGGCGAGGATAACGAGATCGAACGTCTCGGTCACAACGGCCCCCTCCGGGTCCCAATATGTTATGTCGAGGTCCCTCGTATCGGGATCTTCATAGATCCTGGAGATAGCAGACCGTATATAGCGGACGCCGTATTCCGAACGGGCGCGTTCATAGTGCTCGTCGTACCCTTTGCCGAACGTCCGCGTGTCCATATAGAAAACGGTGGGCTCGATGTCGCGATGATGTTCCTTTGATATTATCGCCTCTTCCATCGCAAACATGCAGCAGATGGACGAACAGTACGGGTTTTCCTTGTTCCTGCTTCCAACGCACTGGATAAAGGCGATCTTCCGCGGTATCCTGCCGTCGGACGGCCGCATGACCAGGGCTCCGGTGGGCCCCGTAGCGGAAAGGATGCGTTCATAGTCGACGCTGCTCAATACATTGGCGAACGCGTGGTATCCGAACTCCTTCATTGAGGCCGAATCAAATTCGTCAAAACCGCACGCAATTATAATGCTGCCGACATCGAGAACGCGTTCCACCGGTCCTTCGCGGTAATCGATAGCCTCAGGCTCGCAGAATTCCTCGCATATCCCGCAGCCAAGGCATCTACGGCAACTCAGGCATCTTTTCGCCTCTTCCACGGCGCTTCTTTCGTCGAGCGTCCCGACCGTCTCTACAAACCCTTTGCGGCCGGTTGTCGCAGTCCTGGGGATGCTGACACGGATCTTGCGTTCAACCGGGAACGGCACTTCGTCGAGAATTTTATCGTCTTCGGCAAGCCGGCCTTTAAGGAGGTCGCGTCCCTCGAGATACCTGATCATGGATTCGGCAGCACGCTTTCCCTGCGCTATTGCGTCGATGGCGCTCTTCGGCCCCGTCACGGCGTTTCCGCCGGCGAAGACGCCTTTGTGTGTTGTTTCGAGCGATACGGGGTCCACCCTTACCCGGCCGTCAATATGTCGCTTAATCGTTCGGGATGCCGAAAGGTAAGCGGTATCGATCGTTTCGTATATTACGAGGACCAGCATATCCATTTCAAAGATAATGGTATTTGACGTATCGTATATGGGATCGAAGAGCCCCTGGCTGTTAAAGGCCTGTTTGCACCGCGCCAGTTCCATTCCGGTAACTGCGCCGTCTCTCGCGAGGATCCTTAAAGGCCCCCAGGCATTGTGAAATATAACGTCTTCTTCGATAGCCTGATCTATCTCCCATCGATGGGCGGGCATATCATCCCATTTTTCAAGGGCCACGATATGGACATCCGGCACACCCAGTCTCCGCAGGGTTATCGCGGTGTCCATCGCGACATTTCCGCCGCCGACAACAAAAACCCGTTTCCCGATTGAAATTGCTTTCCCCGTGTTCACGTCCTTGAGAAAATCGAGGGCACTTACTACCCCTCTTGCGTCCTCATTGACGAGCCCGAGCTTTCTGCGCCCGTGTGCCCCGGACGCGATAAACGTGGAATCGAAGGAATCAAGGATGTCTGCAAGCGGAAGGTCGCGCCCGATACGGGTATTCATCTTGAGCTCGATACCCATTCGCCCGGCGATGGAAACCTCACGACCGAGGACGTCGCGGGGCAGCCGGTATGCGGGGACCCCGGCATACAGCATTCCCCCCGGTTTTTCATTAGCATCGAATATTGTCACACGGTATCCCGCTCTGCGAAGTTCGACGGCACATGTAAGACCGGCGGGGCCGGCACCGATAATTGCAGCTTTCCTGTCTTTTTCGTGTTCGATTCGCGGAAGAAGCGGCTCCCGCCGGCCGACCTCGTAATCAGCGAGAAATCGTTTCAGGGAGCATATTGCGATGGGCTGATCGACTTCTTTTCCCCTCAGGCAGGCATTTTCGCAGGGATGCGCGCATATTCTGCCGATTATGCCGGGAAAGGGCAGTTTGTCCCGTATGAGGTCGAGCGCTTCAAAGAACTTTCCCTCGGCAACAAGACCGATGTAATCGCGGGCGTTGAGGTTGATGGGACATGTATATATACAGGGCGAGAGCTGCCTGTCTATCATGTACGTCGACGGTATGGCCTGGGGAAAATTGATGAAGGCGGCGCTGCGAAGCGACATTTCCTCATTGTACACATTGCCCACTTCAAGCGGGCATGCTGTTGCGCACGACGCACACGACGTGCACTTATCGGGAATTACCCGCCTCGGCCGGGTCCTTAGGGTCGCCTTGAAATGCCCCGGTTCTCCTTCAAGGCGAAAGACCTCCGAATTCATAAGCAGCTCGATATTCGGGTTCTTGCCCACCTCTACCAGCTTGGGGGCCATAACACACATCGAGCAGTCATTTGTCGGGAATATCTTGTCGAGCTGTGCCATATTGCCGCCAATATTAGGTTTGCGGTCGGCCAGATAAACCTTGAACCCGGCCTCAACACAGTTGAGCGCCGCTTCCATGCCCGCAATGCCTGAACCTATGACAAGGATGGCGCCGGATCTTTTGGACCCGCTCCCTTCACCGCCCTTCATCGTGCCATTTCCTCCTGTAAAGTGCGTCCCGGTCATCATAGCCGGCAATTTCCACCCGGTCGCGCCGGGCAAGTTCTTTTATATGGTCGAAAACGATGTTCGGCGCAAGGTCAAGGTCCCGGGCCAGCTGCGGGACCGATGACGGGTTGCGGCCAAGATTCTCGAGGATGCGGGACCGCTCAAAGGCCCGCTTGAGAAGCGGATCGAATACAAGGGAAAATTGCCGTGCAGTGAAGCGTTCCCCGTAGACATTTCCGGCCTTGAGTGCGTCTTGTTTCTTGAGGAGCATCTCGAGCTTGTCGGCCCCATCCGGGTCCTCGGTCCTGACAAATTCGATCATCGACAGGCGCCGGGCGCCTGTTTCGTTATCGTATGACTCTTCATTCACCGGTCATGCCTCTCGAAAAGGGGCTATCCCCTGTTCGATGTTTTTCGTGTTCACAATATGGCGCGCACCGCCGGATGTTTTGCCAAAGAGGGCAAGCTCGAATATCTCCGGAAGAAAAAAAACAGGGACGGACGGGATGTCCTTGCCGAGATATCGCATGAGGTCGAGGTTGAGCTGGCAAAGCGGGCACGTCGTGACAATCGCCTGTGCGCCCGCCCGCACAGCTTCTTTTATAAGGCGCCCCGAAAGCTTTGCCGTTACGTCCCCGTTCGTTATGGTCGAACTCGCGCCGCAGCACTCGGTCTTATACTGCCAGGGAACAACGGTCGCGCCCAGCGCCATGAGGATGGTATCCATCCCTGTCGGGTCTTCGATATCATCGGACGGACAGATCCCCATGATGCGCGTTAAAAGGCATCCGTAGTAAGAAACGGCACGGATCGAAACGAGGTCGTGCGACACGGAATCTGCGATCCGTTCGAGGCCGACATATTCGAGGAACACCTCGATTATGTTCTTGACCTCGATGTTCCCCCTGCACGAAAGAGGGGAAAGTGCGTTGTCGACCATGCGGCGGGTATCGTTGTCTTCGGCTATTTTCAGTGCAGCCGCCTTTGTCCGTGCATAACATGCCGAACACGGGGCTACGAGGTGAAGGCCCGAGGCCTCGGCCAGCGCGATGTTCCGCGCACTCAAGGCTATCGACAGGTCTTCGTTCACCGTTAATGCCGCCAAAGCCCCGCAACACGACCAATCGTCGAGTTCTTTAAGTTCTACGCCATAGAATGCCAGCACCTTTTTCAGCGAACGGTCGTAAAAATCCGTCGACGATCCGAGAGAGCAGCCGGGATAATATGAAAGCGTTATCATCTGCCGTTTTTAACCGTTTTTTTAATTATGGAACGAATACCTTTCCTGTCAGCCGCATTATGCGGGAAAAGACCGATCCTTCTCTTTCTTACCATGCCGATACCCGCATGATATTCTTTCAGATATTCCCCGCGTGAAAGGCGGTACCGTATCACGGTGCCCAACTCATACATCCGGCCATGCCGGGCAATACTGTCGACCATCAGGCTATCGAAGTCGTGGATATCCATATCAGCTGCCATGCCGGATTCCACGGAGAGCCGCCTTAAGGCTGCGAATACCCGCGCGATATCTATCCCGTTCGGACAACGGATGCTGCATGCTGCGCATTGCAGGCAGGCCCAGAGCGATGCCGATGACAGCACGCGGCCGCGTTCGCCCGAGATAATACAACCGATCATCTCGTGAGGGACTATATCCATGTCCCGGGCCGCAGGGCATCCGTTTGTACAGCGAAAACACTGGTAGCACTCTGAAACGGCTACCCCCGTTATCCCTTCTATTTCTTTGAGAAAAAAATGCTCGGGCATGAGATTAGTATTCTCAAATTTTATCGGGATGATGTCAATCTTTTCTCGTAACGGGCAGGGCGCGAATGAGCGTTCCTCCCCACATCGCCACTTTCATCTTCAGGGCTGTTTATGGTATATCTTTTGCGATGGAAAAACCCCAGATCCGGTTCATCGAAGCTATTCCCTACGAAAAGGACGGGAAGGAATTAGTAATATTAAGGGACACCGAAGGGATAGCCCGGGAGGCGCTTGCCGTTTCGCGGGATGTTGCGTTCATGATCTCACTCATGGATGGCACGAATACCCTGCAGGACATCCAGACTGCCTTTATGCGTGCTTCGGGCCAGACGGTCTACATGGAGCAGATCGAAGGCCTTGTTAAGGCGCTGGATCAAAACCTGTTCCTTTACAATGACCGGTACACGGCCCATGTCAAGGCCCTTTATGATGATTATGACCGGTTGCCGGTCCGGCCGGCATATCTCGCCGGCAAAAGCTATTCGGCAAGCAGGATAGACCTCTTATCTTTTCTCAGCGGGATGTTTAACGGCCATGCACATGCCGCAGATGCCCCCGGCGATATCTCGGGCATACTGGCGCCTCACATAGATTATTCGCGAGGCGCGCTGGTATATCGCGCGATATATCCGTATCTCAAGGATGCACCAAAACCGCTTCTGGTTATTTTCGGTACCTGCCATCATCCGACTCAGGGGCTCTGGAGCATATCACTCAAGGATTTCGCAACCCCGCTCGAAACCGTCCCGGTCGGCCCGGGGCTCAAGGAGCTGATCAGGGCCAATAGTTTTTTGAGCCGATATATTGAAGAATGGCCGCACAGGAACGAACACTCGATCGAATTGCAGCTTCCGCTCATACAATTCATGATGCAGGGTGATTTCGAGATCTTGCCGATCTTGACCGGTTCAATGCATGAGTTTATTGAAGGTTCGAAGTCGATCGATGACGACGACGAAGTACGACAGCTGACGGAGAGCCTCAAGCATGTCCTCGATACGTACGGCAAGCCGTATTGCATTATTGCCGGGGCCGATCTTGCTCATATCGGGGCCCAGTTTGGCGACCGCTATGCCCTCGATGCGGTGACATTGGAAGGGTCACGGAAAAAAGATGAGCTGCTGCTCGGGCATGTGAGGAACGTCGATGCGGATGCGTTCTTCCGGGAGATCAAGGAAGAGGGGGACCGCCGAAGGATCTGCGGCCTGACACCGATATTCTTCCAGCTGAAGCTCCTTAAAGGTTCCCGCGCCGACATTGTCGACTATCATCAATGGACCGACGGGCAATCGTCGGTCAGTTTTGCCGGCGGTTTTTTCTGCCGGAAATAAAACCTTAAGACCGAGGACGATATGATCAAAAAAAATGAAAATGAACCAGCACGCGATGCCATTTCACGTTCGGCCCGAGAGGCCTCGATACCCGACCTCGTTGATTTTGTCCGAAATATGGCGCTCGAATGCGGTTACCACGATGATACAATTGACGGCCTCGGACGCGCCATAGAGGAGACAGCGCTTAACATTATCCGCTTCGCATGCCGCGGTGGGCAGGTGGAGATAGAGATCTCATGCATTATCCACGAGAATGGCGCCCTTTATATTACGATCACCGATACCGGCGCACCGTTCAATATGCTTCTCGCGGGCACGTTCCCGGAAACGGATGATTTCTTTGGTCCCGGAGAGAAACCGTCGACGAAGATCATGAAAAAAGCTGCGAGGAATATCGAGTACAAACGCACCGCCGATAAGAATATGCTGATATTTGCCGTATCTCACGATCCCGGCGGAATCCGAAGATAAGATTCGTGAGAGCGTCAGTCGTCAGTCGTCGGGTGATTGAGTGACTTTGTTTTTTTTACGCCTTACGGGAACATCACGGTCGAGCCGGGGGCGGCATTCATTTTTGCATCGTTCAATCTTAATACCTGCTGATCCGAATTGTAAACAATGACATTGAGGCCTGACCGAAGGGATGCATTTATCTGCAGCGATCTCCCGTTTTCGGTCTGGAAAAGGATAGTGTATTTCCCGGATTTGATCTCGAGAGAATCGAGGGCACCGGAGTATTGATCCTGCGAAGGGATATCCTTGTGCCCCGGCGGTAGGGTGATTGTGTACATATCATCGATAAATAGTTTACCGTTCGCCGTAATGAGGGTCTTTGTGAGCTTTCCGACCTGTTTGCCGTCAATCGATAGAAGGGCATTTGAAAACAACGCGCCTTCGACCTGAACCATAAGCCGTGCGGGCTCAGGTTTCTTGCATCCCGCCATTGAGAGGATAATGGCCATGGTCAAGACAGCAGAAAGGATGAGATCTCCCGCACCTTTTGTCGAATACCGATGATTCCCGTTAATTATTTTCATGTATAACCCCTGTATCTTTCGGGTATATGACCCTTGACCACGATACATCATTCTAAACCTTTTATTCCTGAAAAAACATTATTACCTTAAAAAGCCTGTTATTATAGGTAGTTAAGAAAATATACCCATTTTCCTGCCCTCGTTAGTATACTTGTTTTATACCTATATTATACACGCATCTCTCCTATATTGTCTACAAAAACCTGTACTGATACAACATTGTCAAACAGACATACCGCCGGTTACCAGCTGACGGGTAGGCCAAGAAAGGAGGTTTTTATGTATCTGGTCATGCTTAGAAATAAACAGAAAATATGGGTGGATTACCCGCTCGCCCGTCAGCTGCAATCAAAAAACAGGATTCTCTACATTGTTACGGAAAAAAACAATGATCAGCATGGCAGTCAACAAATCTTTGGGAAAGCGGAGGGGTATTATGAAAATATTTCATCGGGGGAATAAAACTGTACAATCTTTTTTGCTAAATATTGTTATTTTTGCGTTTTTGAGTTTTTCCCTGGCATTTTTGCCTGCCCATGCCGGACAACTGCTTCCCAGCCCCAACCCGGCCGGCAACACGGTCGATACCCCTGTCGATTTCGGGGATCCGCCGGTCGTCACTGCCCAAAATGACATCAATTACACGAACAACGGGACCGTCAAACTCTGGGGCAGTTTTGACAACAACGGTACCTTCAACAACAACGGGACCCTGACGGATATCATGCAGTTCATCAATCACAACAACAACGCCGGGGCCGTCTGGAACAACAACGCCGGGGCGAACATGGATAACGGCAACGGGCATTTTCACAATGCAGCGGGGGCCGTGTTCAACAATTACGGTATCTATACCAACGCCGGTATGGTCTTCAACTACGGTACAATAACGAACCATGCGGGCGGCACCTACTGGAACGGCGTGCAAACATGGAACTACAACACCTTTGTAAATAACGGCACGTACGAAGGGTGGATATACCGTAATTATGCCGGCACTACGACCAACAATGGAACATGGATACACCATAGCGGTGTCGTTCAAAATGTTGCCGGGGCGACTTTCAACAACAACGGGACCATGACCACGGAAGGAGTTGCCGGTATATACAACGAGGGCGGCACGTTCAATAACAACACCGGGGCGTCCATAACTAATGCGGCCGGGTGTACCTATAGGAACAAAAACGGCGGCATATTCAATAACGCGGGAACAATAACAAACAGTGGTAACGTCAACATCGAATCCGGTACGTTCAATAATACGGGCACGCTCACAAATAACGGCACACTGAGCAATTTCGGCGGGGCGACATTTAATAACTCCGGGACCCTCACGAACAATACCGGGGCGACTCTTAACAATGGCGGCACGTTCACCAACACCGGTTCTCTCAATAATGCCGGCACCCTTAACAACACGGGTTCCCTGGAAATGGCCTCCGGCAGCAGCTACAACTTCACCGGCGGCACCATTAACAATAACAATAACGGTACACTGATCCTGCGCCGCGATTTCACCCTCGATGGAACAACGAGCGGCATCGTGAACCTCAACGCCGGGAGCACATTGCAGAATTATGCCATACTGACGAATCCGGCCGGGCATACCCAGATCAATAACGGCACCTTTCTTAATAATGCCGGCGCCACATTCATCAATAACGGCACTTTCAGTACTTCTACGACGTTTATCAACAACGGCAGGTTTCAGGGCGCCGGTACCACGAACGGCGATGTCGTCAACAACGGCACCATAGCCCCGGGTAATTCGATAGGGACCATGAACATTAACAGCGCCTACGTCCATAACGCCGGTGCCACGTATGAAGTGGAGATCAACTCGTCGGGCCAGTCGGACAAGATCGTGACGAATGGCACGGCCACCTTAAATGGAGGCACGGTCCGTGTTATCCCGTCGGGTCTATTCCTTGCAAATACACCCTACATATACACGATCCTCACTGCAGCCGGAGGAGTGACCGGGACATTTTCGAATCTGACGACCACCTCCGCATTCTTAACAGACATGTCCTTGAGCTACCTGCCACGGGACGTTAATCTTACGTTCATTCGCAAGCCTCTTGGCGCCGCCTGCGAAACCCGGAACCAGTGCCGCGTTGCCGATGGTCTCGAGGGAGGGTATCTCTTTGCATCGGGGGAAATGCGGGACATCCTGAACACGATCCTCGTCATGAATGCCAATCAGGCGCGCGGCGTCTATGACCAGATGGGTGGCCTTATACACACGGCAATACCCGCCGTCACATTCTCATCATTCAATCAGTACAGGAACATGATGGCCACGAGAATGGCAGGGTTTGTATCAGGCGGCCCCTCATCGGCATTAACGGCACGGCCCGTCACGCTCACCGCGCGCACCGATACCGGAAGCGACGCACGCAACACGATCCTAGCGGCCGCACTGAATACCGCGCCGGGCGGCAGCAAATCCCCCGCATGGGGGCTCTGGATGGATGTGTATGGCGGCCTGAGCGAAAGGCGGGCAAGCGATATATCGTCCCGGTATGATTATGATACCGCCGGCGCCGTGTTCGGGTTCGACAAGAAGATCACACCTTCCCTGCTGTTAGGCGGATCTCTCGGATACTCATACACAAAAGCAGACTTGAAAGACCTTTCCGAAGACGCAAAGATATCGAGCTATCAGGGGTCCCTGTACGGTATCTATACAAAAGGACCGTTGTATATCGGCGGCATCGGGTCGTACGCATTCAACACCTATGACACATCCCGTAATATGACATTCGCCGCCACCCCACACGCCGCCACCGCATCCTATAACGGGCACCTCTTTGCCGGATACCTGGAGGGCGGGTACAAGCTCATCACGAGGTACGCCGACATCATCCCGTTCGCGTCCTTTCAGGCCAGCTACCTTACGAGGGGAAGCTTCAGCGAGGATGGTGCGGGTGCATTGAGTCTTGTCGCCGACCGGGAGAGGGTATCATCATATCTCTCATCCCTCGGCGTCAGGTTGAGAAAGGATTATGCCATACCCGCCGGCACCTTGAGCCCCGCGGTGAGGCTTAGCTGGGACCATGAGTTCTCGAATGACAATCATTCCTTGAATGCCTCGTTCACCGGCTACCCGCAAACCGCCTTTACGGCAAGTGCCGACAGGCCCGACCGGGACAGGCTTGCCGCAGGGGTTGGCCTGACCCTGAAGACAAAGGGCAACGTATATATCAATCTCTCTTATGACGGCTACTTCTCGAACGACACAACGCAGCACTCCGGCATGCTGGGAATACAGTACAAATTTTAGGGAATGACAGGGGAAACATCATTGGCAGTATCGAAATAAAAGCTTAAAGAGGGATAGCGTATGAGGATCCGTGAAGCAAATTATGATGATGGCCGGGAATTACAGGCTATTCAGTCGCGATGTATAGCGGGAAACACCCTCAAAATTGTAACAGTGAACGGGCCTGATTTTTTCGCGCGAACAAATGCATATGAGCATTGCAAGATTTTTGTGGCGTGTGATCATGACAGAACAATCGGCTCGGTCGCCTGCGCTATTCTGGATACTGTCATCAATGGCAGGCCCGAGAAGGCAGGGTATATCTTTCAGGCCTTTGTAGCGCCGGAATTCAGGGGAAAAGGGATCGTACGGAAATTGTATGAGCACTGTGAGCAATTCCTTAAAAGCCGGGGAGTACGGATCGGCTATGGTTTGATCCTGCGAGATAATCTGGCCAACAGGCGGGCGGCCGGCAGGGCCGGCTACTTGGCCTCAGAAGGTCCCCGTATCGTGTATCTTTTTACCTACCG
>CAIQJW010000070.1 GCA_903872255.1 uncultured delta proteobacterium
CTACGTCGAGCCTCCGCATGGCCGAAATGTCCTGTGGAAATTTTTGTCCCATCTCACTCTCAATTTTCTCTCTGTCGCAACCACCGAGAACCTCAAAGAACTCCTGACGCTTTACGTGCTTGAAGAAGGCAGGGACAGGTCAAGGATATCGGCAAACATGCGGGAAATACAGGGGATTACCGATCTCTCGCTCGCCGCGGTCCGGCGTCTTGTGCGGGGCAACATGATGCAGGGCCAGAGCATCGGGCTTTCGGCGAACAGGGACTATTTTGCAAGCATCGGGAACCTTCTCCTTTTTACCAGTGTGCTTGATCATTTCTTTGGAGCGTATAGCGCGATGCACAGTTTCACGCATATGAACCTGAAAGAGGTCATGACGGGCGAGGTGTTTACCTGGCCGCACAGGATGGGGACACGATGCCTGGTATAATAGAAGACCTCCTTCAAAAAAGCTCTTCGTATAACTTCATTCAGGCAATGAGGCTCCTTATTTATTCCGTGCACATGCGCGGCGACGAAGATGAAGGCGCCATGCGGCGCAAGATACGCGTCCATCCCCATCTTTCTCTCGATTTTCCAGGAACGGACATCGTCTCCATAGAACAGAAGGATGCCGATCCGGACAAGTTCTTCATAACGTCAACCTTTCTAGGCCTTTACGGGACATCGTCCCCTTTGCCAACATTTTACACCGAAGATCTCCTGGAAGAAGCATCCGACGACAGGAGCATTTCCCGTGATTTCATCGATATCATTAATGCCCCCGCTTACATGCTTTTTTTCAAATGCTGGGGCAAATACAGTTTTTTTTATAACCTTGTCGAGAGCCGCCGGGATGACATGCTCGACAGGCTTTTTTGCCTTCTGGGGTTTGGCACCGAAAGAATACGGCAGAGCTTTATTCATCCGACGCGGTTTTTGCGGTATATCGGGCTCACGACGCAGATGCCCCGTTCAGCCGAAGGCCTGCGCGCATTGATCAGTGATTCCATTTCGGAGCCTTCCATAGATATCGAACAATGCGTCCCGGCAATGGTCGAGATCCCGGCGGACCAGCGGTGCATCCTCGGCACAAGAGGTCATTGCCTGGGAGAGGACGCATCGATCGGGTCATTTGTATCGGATTCAACGGGCAAATTCCGCGTACATGCGGGGCCGCTCTCAAGTCAGAAGTTTCAGGACCTCCTCCCCGGGGGAGAACCTTTTATGCTCATCGGTAAGTTCATCGATTATTATCTCGACCAGCCGCTCGATTGGGACATGGAGATCGAGGTGGATGAGGGAGAGATCCGTCCCGTTAATCTCGGAGATGCCGGATGCTGCCGGTTGGGATGGAATACATGGCTCGGGAGCGATTCGGGGTATCCCGAAAATCGGGTCAGGCTCGAGGCAGGACAGTTAAGATAAGGAGACCGACATGCTGACAGTGGATATTAAATCGCTTTTGATGAGGCTAAATGATTACAGTTCGGCGGCAATGCAGGCCGCAGCCGGCTTATGTGTCTCGCGGACCCATTACGAGATAACGATAGAGCATTTTCTGACCAGGCTTTTCGAAAATCCGAATAGCGACTGGCCGCTTGCTTTTGCCCGGCTTAATGTCGATTCTGCAAAGGTTGTCCGGGCAATCGAGGCGACGCTTGAAGATTTCAAGACCGGGAATGCCGCAAAGCCTGTTTTTTCTCCGCTTCTTCTTGAACTTATCCAGGATGCCTGGCTCATCTCTTCCATCGATCTGGAAGAAAGAAAGATCCGTTCCGGCGCGATACTCCTGGCATTTCTTTCAAAACCCACATTTTTCGCATCCGGCAGGTATGCTGATCTCATCAAATCGATCAGCCGCGACACGCTTACGGCCGATTTCTGGACGATAACCAAGGGCTCGGTCGAGATAGACAGAACACAGGTAAAGGAAGCGGAAAGCGGGGAAGCGGCGGCTAAGGCAGGCGGGACTTTCATCGACAAGTATTGCTCGGATTTCACGGATAAGGCGGCGCGCGGCGAGATCGACCCTGTCTTCGGGAGGGACTCCGAGATACGCCAGATGATCGACATCCTCGGGAGAAGGAGAAAGAATAACCCGATCTGCGTGGGTGAACCGGGCGTCGGCAAGACAGCCGTGGTTGAAGGCATGGCGCTCAGGATAACCGAAGGTGACGTCCCGGACATGCTCAAGGACGTTACTCTTATCGGTCTCGACATGGGGCTCCTTGAAGCCGGCGCGGGCGTCAAAGGCGAGTTCGAAAACCGCCTTAAGGGCGTTATCAACGATATCAAGGCCTCAGAGAAACCGATCATCCTGTTTATCGATGAGGCCCATACACTTATCGGTGCCGGGGGGACCGCAGGGGGTTCGGACGCGGCAAACCTCCTGAAACCTGCGCTCGCCCGCGGGGAATTGCGCACCATAGCGGCGACAACGTGGACAGAATACAAGAAATATTTCGAAAAAGACCCTGCCCTGGCCCGGCGTTTTCAGCTTGTGAAGCTTGATGAACCGGCTGTTGATTCTACCATCCTGATGCTGAGGGGCCTTAAAGACAGCTACGAAAAGGCGCACAAGGTGGTCATAAGGGATGACGCGACGGTCGCAGCGGCGGAGCTTTCCGACCGCTATATAACGGGAAGGTTCCTGCCGGATAAGGCTATCGACCTGCTTGACACGAGCTGCTCCCGCGTCAAGATCAACCTCACGGCGAAGCCCGCCTCTCTTGAAAACCTGGAGAGGTCTGTTAAGGCGTGTGAACGCGAGATAACCGCTCTCGACCGGGACAGGGATAACAAGGTTGTCCTCGACGAAGAGGCGTACGGAGAGGTCGTCGCAAAAAAGGAAGGCCTTGTAAAAGAAGCCGATAGTTTAAGGGAGTTCTGGCTTAAGGAGAAAGAGGCGGCGGCAAAGGTTGTCGAGATACGGGAAAAGATACATGCAGCGGCGAAAGACAACGGTGAGCGGGATGAACTTTTCAAACAGTTGGATGAGGCAACATCGGAACTCAAAGCGATCCAGGGCGACTCGCCCAATATTCAGATAGAGGTTGATCCCGATGTCGTCGCCCAGGTTGTATCGGACTGGACCGGGATACCGCTCGGCAAGGTGCTCAAGGACGAGGCCAAAACGATCATCGAACTCGAAGACCGGCTGAAGGAAAGAATAAAAGGCCAGGAATTCGCGATGTCGACACTCGCCGAGGGGATCCGGGCATCGAAGGCGGGTATCAAGAACCCCGCCCAGCCGATCGGTGTCTTTCTCTTCGTGGGGCCAAGCGGTGTCGGGAAGACGGAAACGGGGCTTGTGCTTGCCGATCTTCTCTTTGGCAGCGAACGCCACGTGGTGACGATCAATATGAGTGAATTTCAGGAAAGTCATACGGTGAGCCGGCTTATAGGGTCGCCTCCAGGCTATGTCGGCTACGGAGAAGGCGGCATGCTGACCGAAGCCGTGCGCCAGAAACCGTATTGCGTCGTTCTGCTCGACGAGGTGGAAAAGGCACATACCGACGTCATGAACCTCTTCTATCAGGTGTTTGACAAAGGCATGCTGACCGACGGTGAAGGCAAGGAGATAAATTTCCGCAACACGATCATCATATTAACAAGCAACCTTGCGTCGGATGTCATCCATGAAATGACCTCTGCCGACGAAAAACCCGGCGCGGATGTCCTTTCGAGCGCGATACGCCCGATACTCTCCGCGCATTTCAAGCCTGCGCTTCTTGCGCGTATGTCGATCATCCCGTACTTCGATCTCGGCAAGGACGCCATGCGGACGATCGTCGAACTAAAGCTCGGAAAGGTGGCGGATACACTCATGGCCAACAACCGGATGCGCATGTCATACACCCCGGCGGTGGCCGATCAGATCGCCGCGCGCTGCACAGAGGTTGAGACCGGCGCACGCAATATCGAATACATACTGAGCGGGAACATACTTCCCCGGCTGGCCCAGGAAATACTCGGTCACATGGGCGAAGGAGGAATGCCGGGGACCGTGAACCTGGATGTGGACGATGCCGGGTCATTTACGTTTGCGTTCGGACAATAACATGGTGGCCGAAACCGGACACGAGGAGGCCCGATGGACATACCCCGTAAACCCTTTACGATCATCGCCGTAGGATCTTTCGCGCCGGTCCCGGAAGGGCCGCAGCGTGCGAAGATCATCCCGGTCGATACAGCTAACGAAGCCTTATCCAATCTTCGCCCGGCAGCATGGATACCGGTTGCCAAAGAGATATGCCCGGCTGGGGGTGTCGGGGTAACCCCGGAGAGGATGAAAGACTTCAGCCCCCAGGGCATGATCGAATCGGTCAAGTACCTGAAAGATCTCAGTGATGCGCGGGAATTGATCAACAGATCTGCAGGACTGCCGCCGGATGATATCGCTCGGGCCGTACGGGAAAAATGGCCGGATCTTCCACTTGATCTGGCAGTCGATCAGACAAAGGTCAACGCACGAGAGCGCAATCGGGTCGACGATATCCTTTCGATGGTTGCCGCTGAAGGACAATCACATTCCCTGAATTCCGGTAATATGGAAAGCCCCAGGGCCTTTACAGCTGAAATAGACAAACTGCTTGGCAGAGTGCTCCTGGCAGTCTTTTCCGATGAGACCTTCAGGGACCTCGAGGCGTCCTGGCGCGGCATCGAGCTTATCACGAAGCAGGGGCCTGCCGGGGGAGCCAAGGACACGCGCCTGTCTATCGTAAATACGTCCCGCGACAACCTGACCCAAGCCCTTCGTGAACTGGGGGAGGCTTGCGAGGCCGATCCGCCGGACCTTGTCCTCATCGACTTTCTCTTTGATAATTCTCCTTTCAGCATGGAATTATTCGAAGAGGCCGCATCCTTTGCCCAAAACCTCATAGTTCCCACAGCGGTCAACGCATCGGCAGGCTTTCTCGGCCTCAAGAGTTGGAATGAGATCGACCATCTGCCGCTCATCGCCCATTATATCGAAGACAACCCCGTCTATGCAAAATGGCTCAAATTGCGCAAAGACCCGCGCTCGAACTGGCTTGCCGCTGCCTGCAACAACTTCTGTGTGCGGCAGGCATATGGAAAAGACCAGACTTCCCGCAGCGTCTCTTTCGAAGAGCGCTCCATACCATGGATACACCCTGTCTTTGCGGTCGGTACGCTTGCCGCTCAAAGTGTGGCACTGTGCGGCTTCGCGTCCCGCCTTGTCGATGCACAGGATATCCGTCTCGACGGACTCGCGCTCCATACCTTCGAGAACGGGGTTGAGGCTTCGACCGAGACCGTATTCACTATCGACCGCTTAAGGCAGCTCGGGGATATCGGCCTGACCCCGCTTGCCGGGGTCGCAATGAAGGACGCGGCCTGTCTCCCGTCGGCCCGGGCCATATCGGGGGAATCGCTTCCATTCCAGCTGTTCTTCTCCCGTATCACCGGGTTTCTCATACGCCTGCGCGAAGAGAACGGGGCGTCGATCCCGGACGATGATGCCGCGGCCTGGCTTACCCGGGCTTTTGAGACATTTTTCCGCCTGTCGGGAGGCCATACACCGGGGGACCTGTCCGTCAACGCATCGATGAATGACGGAAGGCTAATATTCGCAATAAACCTTACCCCTCCGGCTACGATCTTAAGCGGCACAAGGAGGGTATCATTTACATTCGCCTGGTAGCATGCATTGCCATCTGCGCGGCCCTCTTCTTATCCGGCTGCGGCGGCGGAAAGACAGCAAAACCCGCACCCAAACCCGTAGAACTCAAAAGGGATTACAGGGACCATGGCAGCATGAAGAAGATGAACCCCGGCATATTCCCCGGGGATGATGCATCCTGGGTAGATGTCGACGGCACGACACGGCGAAAGGTATTTTTCAGTGACCGGCTCACAGTGGAGATCGTAGAATCACAGAAGTCGGGGTTGACGGGGAATATCACGACGGACCACCGGTTCAATGATATTGTCGGGTACATCGTGGCCGGAAGCGCCATGGTGACCGTGGGCAAACAGACGAAGCAGATCTCGGCGGGCGGCGGGTTCATCGTTCCGTCGAATGTACCCTACGGGGTGATACCTGCATCGGACAAGACAACGATCGTCTACGCATACACTCCGCCCCGCGAAGACCTGCGCCCCGACGCCCCTCACGTCCGGCGTTTTCCTGACAATGAGATAAAAAGCATCGTTTATAAATGGTTCGCCCTGTTCGATGAAAAAGCAAAAGTTGATGATCTCCTCGCGTATCTCGCCGAAACAGGCCTTTCCGTGGAAATGGCAGACAAGAAAAAGATAAATTCCTGGGGGCAATTCCAGGAATGGTACGCAAAATGGACAGACCAGGTCGAATCCATCACAAACACGGTCGATTCGGTTTCGGTCGCTTTTGACACCAGGGCCGGCCGTTATAAGGTGGATGCGGTTGTCAGCTCAATAACAAAGACCCGCTCCGGCAAGAAGGTCACCGCCAAATGCCAGGTCGTCATGGACCTCGTTGATACGAACTGGGGCGGTACACCGAAGATAATCACGTATAAGGAAACGGGGATAAAGTAACAGGTTTTTATGAACTATCTGACCACCAAAAGATTTTCGTTTTACTCCGATGCCGTGGAACCCGACACTTTCGGGGTTGTGAAGTTCGTCGGTACAGAGGGCCTGTCGCAGTGCTACACCTTTGAGATCACACTCGTATCCAACAACCTTGAGCTTGATCTTAAGGATATCATCCAGCGCCAGGCGAAGTTGGTTCTTCACAGGGAAGAAGGTGACGATGTTATATATAACGGCATTCTTCTTTCCTTCGAGCAGTTGCATGAGGTGGACAAGATCGCCTTTTACCGGGCTCATCTCGTCCCCCGCCTTGCATTGCTTTCCTTCACGCAGCATAACCAGGTCTTTCTTAACAATACCGTTCCCGAGATAATCGAGACATGCCTCAAGGATGCGGGGTTAACGGGGGAAGATTTCGAGATGCGCCTCCAGGGTTCTTATGGCCCCATTGAATACGTGTGCCAGTACGGTGAAAGCCACCTCGACTTTGCTGTCCGCTGGGCGCAGAGAGAAGGCTTCTACTATTTCTTCGAACAGTCGGACAAGGGTGAGAAAGCCGTTTTTACGGACACCAAGGTATCCCATGTCCCGTTATCACGCGGAGATCTTCTCACGTACTCCCCCGTCTCGGGCCTGGAAGCGGGCCACGAACGGGAGATCGTCTCGTCATTCCATTGCCGGATGAACCTTACCCCGCAAAGCGTCCTTCTGAAGGACTACAACTACAGAAAGCCTTCGCTCGACGTGTCGGGGAGCGCCGATGTCGACCCCCGGGGGCGCGGACAGATCTATTCTTACGGCGACCATATCAGAACCCCGGAGGAAGGCAACCGGATCGCAAAAATCAAAGCGGAAAGCCTGCTATGCAGGAAACAGGTCTTCCACGGCGAAGGTTCCGTCCCCTACATGATGCCGGGATACGTCTTTACGTTAAAAGATCATTACAGGCAAAGCTTCGACCAGGACTATCTGGTTACCGACGTTACCCATCGGGGCAACCAGACCGGATACCTCATGGCAGGCATCACGATGGGACCGGAGAGGCGCGAAGTGTCTTACGGGAACAGTTTTTCGTCAATTGCAGCGTCAGTCCAGTACAGGCCCGGGCAAACCGCCCGGCAACCGCGCATACCGGGGACTCTGACGGCAAAAATAGATGCGTCAAGCTCCGGCGAGTATGCGGAACTTGACAGTGAAGGCAGGTACACCGCGGTGCTCCCCTTTGATCTGTCGGGAAAAAAGGGTGGAAAGGCATCCGCACCTATTAGAATGGCACAACCGTATGCGGGTGCCGGCCACGGGATGCATTTTCCCCTGCACAAGGGGACCGAGGTGCTGCTCACCTTTATCGACGGAAATCCTGACAGGCCGATAATAGCTGCGGCCGTTCCGAACCCAGAAACTCCCAGTCCCGCCTATTCGTCCAATCAGACAAAATCCATACTAACGACGGCGAGCGGAAATCAGATCCATGCCGAGGACAAGGCGGGCAGCGAACGCCTTCTTTTCCATACACCAACTCAAAAGAGTTTCCTGAGGATAGGGATGCACAACGACCCGTCCCTCGAAGACGAGCCACCGGAACCCACTCAGACCGCAACGGAAGAGGCAACCAAGGAAGAGGACGATGACCGCAAGGCCGGGTTCGTTCCACTCGGCGACTCAGGATCCCCCGGCGCTTACGGGGCGGCGGGCGTATCCTCGGCTGGTATCGCCGCAGGGGCCGCAGAAGGAAGCGGCGGCGGCGATGATGCTCCGCCCACACCCACGGAAACCCAGACAGTTACGCCTACCCAGACTGAGACGGCTACTCCGACACAGACGGAGACTGTCACTCCGACACAGACGGAGACGGTTACTCCGACGGAGACACAGACAGTTACGCCTACGCAGACAGAGACCGTCACTCCGACGCAGACTGAGACGGTCACACCTACGGAGACACAGACGGTTACGCCGACCCAAACGGAGACCGTCACGCCTACGGAGACGGTTACTCCCACTCAGACGGAAACGGTTACTCCGACACAGACGGAGACGGTTACTCCGACGGAGACACAGACAGTTACGCCTACGCAGACTGAGACGGTTACCCCCACTGAGACCCAGACAGTTACGCCTACGCAAACGGAGACCGCGACTCCCACTCAGACTGAGACTGTTACTCCGACGCAGACTGAGACGGTCACACCTACGGAGAC
>CAIQJW010000071.1 GCA_903872255.1 uncultured delta proteobacterium
CTGGTTCATCAATACCGTCTTGTGGAAGCACTTGCCTTCCTCAATAAAGGATTTAAAGATATCACGGAAAAAAGGGAGAAAAGAGATGATGACTGAGACAAGACCGACCCTGCTGGTGGTGGATGATGTGGTGGGCAATATCGACATGCTCCTTGAGACCCTCGGCGAAGACTACACCATGATCGTTGCAACCGACGGCGCCGACGCCATAGACAGCGTGAAGGAGGCCCTGCCTGATTTGATCCTGCTGGATGTGATGATGCCGGGTATGGACGGCTATGAAGTCTGTCGCCGCCTGAAGGATGATCCGACCACACGGGACATCCCGATCATCTTTATCACCGCCCTTAACGAGACAAAGAACAAGATCAAGGGGTTTTCCGTCGGCGGCGTTGATTACGTCACCAAGCCATTCCAGCCCGAGGAGGTACATGCGCGCGTGGGTATGCACCTGGAACTCTGCCGCAAAAAACGCGAACTACAGCAATCCTACGACAAACTCCGTGAAACTGAAACGCAGCGCGACGGCCTGGTACACATGATGGTCCACGACATGCGCTCACCGCTGTTCGCCATCCTTGGCAGCCTGGAAATGGCGGAAATGGAGCCTCTTTCCAAGGAAGCTGCTGATTGCATTGATACCGCCTTGAGCGCTACCGGCATGCTCATTGAGATGATCTCCACTCTCCTGGACGTTAGCAAGATGGAGGCGGGGAAGATGACGCTGGAGTCTTCAGCGGTTGACATAAGCGATCTAACGAGGGAGACAATTCGGATGCTCGAACCTCTCCGAGGCCAACGCAGGCTTACCCTCACATCGCCTGATGAAATGAAGATGCTTACAGGCGACCCAAATCTAATTAGACGTGTCCTTCAGAACCTCATCAGCAATGCGCTAAAGTTCACCGACAAGGATAAGGGTATCATTACTGTCTTTATTGAGATCACGGCCGAGGACAATATGTGCGTGTCGGTTGTGGATAACGGAAATGGAATTCCCCTTGAATACCGTGAGAAGGTATTTGACAAATTCTGCCAGGTGGCGACGCACAAACAGAGTAAGGGCTATTCGACCGGTCTTGGCCTGACATTCTGCAAGCTGGCAGTTGAAGCACATGGTGGCAAGATCGGATTGGAAAGCGAGATGGGAATGGGGAGTACGTTCTGGTTTGAATTGCCGCTAAGATGATCTATACCTTTTTTAGGAAACTATTATGAGAACCTTACCATCCACCAACGACGATGCTAAAACCAGTACTGCGCCTGCTTTATTACATACCATTCAGTCCGTTTCTGTTTTCCGGAACTTGCGCTCGGCCTGGATCTTGCTGGTGATTGGTCTGATGATTACAGTTGCTGCAACCCAGTACATGCAATCGACTGTACAAATGATTGCGGAGCATGAATTCACATATCGATGCAACACAATTCAAGATAAAATTAGAGGAAGGCTTGATGACTATGCCCGCATCCTGCGGAGTGGTGTGGCGTTATTTAATGCATCCGAAGTGGTCACGCGCGAAGAATGGCGTATTTTTACCCAAACCCGGAGTATTGAGAAGGAACTCCCTGGTATTCAGGGTATTGGCTTCTCGCTTCTAATCCCGCGTGAAGAGCTAACCCGACACATCCTGGAAATCCGCAGTGAAGGTTTCCCGGAGTACAA
>CAIQJW010000072.1 GCA_903872255.1 uncultured delta proteobacterium
AAAACATCTTTTACAATAGGGTAGTCCATGTTTTTACTATCAGGGCAAACCCTATTTTGTGTATAAGGTAATCCCCTATGTTATGTTAATCATTACTGGACAAAGGTTTACAAGGTATGGGGAATAACAATTTAAATTTTGCCGTGCCAAATATTATCCGGCCTTATAGTCAACACCCTACGATCTTTCAGGCTTTCTAATGACCGCTTTGCACCCATTGTATCGCATATTTCAGAAGGTCCGTCCCATCGCTGAGCTTGAGCTTATCCTTGATATGGGCCCGATATGACTCGACTGTCTTTATGCTCAGGTGAAGTCTTTCCGCTATCTGGCGGGTCTTGTGGCCCTGACCGATCAGTCGGAAAACCGTCAGTTCGCGGTTGCTGAGCAGGTCCATAGGAGATGTCGCCTGGTTCACTCCTTCGACTGAAACGAACTTCTCGAGCATTTTTGTTGTTATCCGCTCGCTGACAAAGATCTCGCCTTCCAATACCTTCCGTATCGCGATAAGGACCTTATCGAGCGCTTCCTGCTTCATGATGTAGCCTCGTGCACCGGCGCGAAGCGACCTTTCGGCGTACAATGTTTCATCATGCATGGATACGACGAGGACCGGTATGTCCTTATGGCGCAACCTTAACTCCTTTATCAGTTCGATCCCGTCAATACCGGGAAGCGAAATATCGACTATCGCCATATCGGGAATATTTTTCTCGATAGATTCAAGCGCCATCTGCGCATGTTCGGCCTCTGCCGATACAACAAGGTCAGGCTCCTGATTGATGAGAAGCGCAAGGCCCTTTCGCAATATCGGATGATCGTCAACTATGAGTATCTTCCGTTTTGTCACAGGTATCCTCCGTCATGCACAACTTTAATTCGCCCGTCAGGCGCCCTGTTCGAAAAAAAACATTGAATGAGTGTGCCGCCGGTGCCGGGTGCCTTGATCTCCAATACCGCGCCGATCATAGACGCGCGGTATTGCATGATACTCAGTCCCATCCCTTTGCCCTGGTTTTGTGTGCTGCCGATACCTACCCCGTTATCCTTAATTGTCAGAAGGCAGCTTGCGCCTTCCTGTTTCAGGGCGATCGTTACGATATCGGCCTTGCCGTGTTTTATGGCATTATTCAATGCCTCCTGGGCGATACGGTATACATGCGACGCGGCGGCATTATCGCTTAACAGGACAGGTTTATCACATTCAAACCTGCATGTAACCCCGAAAAGCTTCTCTACATTTGACGCAAGTTCGATAAGCGCCATCATGAGCCCGTCAGCCTCGAGACGCACGGGGTTGAGCCCGCGGGCGAAACCCCGGGTGAGCGTGATGGCCTGGTCGAGAAGTTCCACGATCTCAAGTACATCCTCGGACTTGATAGGCTGCTGCGTTGCCGTCTTCCTCTCCAGTACTTTACTCATGAACCCGATTCCGGCCAGATGCTGACAGAGGCTGTCGTGGAGGTCCTGCCCAATCCTGCGCTGTTCCCGGCCACTGATCTCAAGTATCTCCCTTTCCAATCTTTTGCGCCGGGTTGTATCCCGAACAATGCCGAGGGCTTTGTTGGGGCCTGACATAACGATGCGTACCTCGATATCGCTGACGTCTCCGCCGAGCGCCAGATGCTGCTCATATATCTGTGCCTTGCCGGTTGCAAGGGATTGTCCTACATATGCCATGGCCTGATCGAGAAGGCGGCGCGGGAACACTTTTCCCTTATCGGAAATATCAAAAATACTGCGTCCGATAAATTCCTGAGTGAAGTTCTTGAGCGAGAAAAAACTGCCGGCGTGCAGGCCAAGGAGAACGCCCGAGCTATTGACCTGGAACATCAGGTCGGGAATCGCCTCGAGGAGTGCCCTGTTTTGGGACTCGCTTTCTTTCAGCGCTTCTTCGCTGAATTTTACCTCGACCATCTGGCCCATACGCTCCGCAATGACGTTTATAAGAGTCCTTTCCTCCTTCAGAAAAGGCCCTTCGTCGGCCTTCGGTCTTTTTTCACGATAAAAAACCTCAAGTGAACCGGAGACACTGCCATGAACTACGATATTCTGGGATTGCTTCCATTTTGTCCTTTCGAAATTGCGGCTTGTAAAAGCGCGATCGTTCAGGATGATCCGGCTCGATGTTATCTCGGGGTACTGCCACGCATCGGGAATAATGTCCACTGTTCTTTGCGCGATCTCTTCGAGGGTAGCCCCTTTTCTCTCGATAATGGCCGATATGGTATAGAGGCAGTTCAACTCCTTTACGCGTTCATTGAGTTCGTATGTTCTTTTTTCGAGTTCCTGCTGAAATAATTTATGCTGCCGGTCGCGATCAGTTAAACGTTGTATCTTCTGTTCCGCTTTCCCGAGGGCAGCAAGCAGTTCTTTATTGTCTGTACGGTCAATTAATGACGTTTTATTTTGATTTCCCATAATAGATCATTCGGCCCACGATTATATCATAATGATGCCGTAAATCGTAAGGCATAGCGTGTCAAAAATATCATCCGGCTCCGGAATGTGTCCCCAATAGACCCATATTCGTCCCGCACTTGAGCATTTTCAATATTTTCTGTAACTATACTGCAAATCATGCTATAATTTTGAGTCGTGTTTTCATTTTATTCCTATGCTTGGCATTGAATAATCCTGTATAAACTGATTCACGGCATAAAAATAATGATACTGCCAAAGCTTACCATAAAAGGAAAAACCATGTCGTCGCCTATCATCCAGGGCGGCATGGGCATCGGAGTCTCGCTGTCGCCCCTCGCCAGTGCGGTTGCCGCCGAAGGCGGCCTCGGCGTTATATCAAGCGCATGTCTTGACCGGCTTCTTGGAAAGAGAAACAACCGGAAGTACACCACATATGACGCCGTGTACGAAGAGGTCTGTTTGTCGAGAGAACTCGGCGGGATGTCCGGCATCAACGTCATGGTCGCTATAGGACGGGATTACGATGTGACGGTGAAGGCCTCAATTGATGCGAAAGTGGATGTGATCATCTCCGGAGGAGGATTGCCGCTTACTTTACCCGGCATCGCCGACCCCGGAGAATCGGCGCTGGTCCCCATCGTCTCGTCAACAAGGGCGCTTGAGATAATCTATAAGAAATGGGAACGGCTCGGCTACAGGCCGGACGCTATTGTGCTTGAGGGACCTCTCGCAGGCGGCCACCTCGGCTTCAAGGTCGAAGAGATCAATCTGGAATCCAACAAACTCGAAAATTTATTTCCCCCCGTAAAGGAATACGTGTCAAAGCACGGCGATGTGCCCGTGATCGTCGCGGGAGGGATATACGATCATAACGATATAGTGCGTTTTCTTGCCATGGGTGCCGATGGCGTGCAGGTGGGGACCCGTTTTCTCGTCACCGCCGAAAGCAGCGCCACGGATGAATACAAGCAGGCTGTCATTGATGCCCGCCCCGAGGACATAGTCGTGTCGTTCAGGCCGGGCTCTCCCTGCGGACTGCCTTTCATGGTCATAAAGGATGCCCCGATGTTTGCCTCGTCGCTGGCCCAACGAAGAAAGCCTCGCTGCGACAAGGGCTATATCATGACGAAGAACAGGGACGGCCAATACGCCGTCTGCAAGGCACAAACCGATAACGAAGGCTTTTTCTGCATCTGCAACGGGCTCTTGAGTTCGGGCGGATACAACACCGATGCCGAGGAACCGCTCTACACTGTCGGAGTCAACGGTTATCGAATAGATAGAACAACAACTGTCCATGAGGTCATGCAGGAGCTTCAGGGCGTAATGCCTTCATCCGGCCTTGTATCCCCCGAAGCAGCCTGAATATCATAGCCGGGGTGCCGATATGAGATCAAAATGTTTCCATTTTGTTCTGCTATCCTTCGTGGTCCTGACACTGACGATACTCCCGGCGCCTTTTTATGCACGGGCAGACCAGAGTGTTGAGGACCGCTTCGTCGACGTCCAGAAACTTATTCCTTCAATAAAAATGGATATGCGGTATTTTACTCCGCATAATTTCGTCGGGAAAAGGATTGACGGCTATAACGCGCCGAAATGTCTCCTGACGATCGAGGCGGCCAATGCCTTGAAGAAGGTCCAATCGGATCTCAAGCCTTTCTCGTTCTCGCTCAAGATATATGATTGTTACCGGCCCCAACGGGCCGTTGATCACTTCGTGCGGTGGGCGAAGGATACCAGTGACACAACGACAAAAAAGGAATTTTACCCGACGGTGGACAAGTCCCGGTTATTTGCTGACGGTTATATTGCTCAAAAGTCGGGGCATTCCCGCGGAAGTACTATCGATCTGACGATCATACCGCTTCCTGCCCCTGCCGAAGAAACATACCGGCCGGGTCAGGAGCTTTTCCCCTGTTTCCTGCCGGCAGCGAAACGCTTCGGAGACAACTCCCTGGATATGGGAACGGGCTTCGATTGCTTTCACGAGCATGCCCACACGGCAACGAGGGACGTGGGCCGAGACCAGCGTACAAACAGGCTCCTTCTGAGATCACTCATGGAAAAGCACGGCTTTGTCAATTATGACCTTGAATGGTGGCATTTCACACTAAAGGGCGAACCTTTCCCGGATACGTATTTTGATTTCCCGATAGAATAGAAAAAGATAAGGAAAGCATGGCACATCTTGAGCGATTGGCCTCACGAAAAACTTCTTCGGGGTATGTTGGGGGGGGTTATAGGGGCCAACCATGACGCGCCATGCTTGTGGGGCGTCGTTAATACCGGATACCGATACCGCACTCATCGTATGCTCTCCTCGCACTCAACAATATCGGACAGTACCGGCACCAGATCATCATAGAGCCTTCTCTTCGTTATAAAGGCGGTCGCACCGGCCTTCATAGCCGCTTCCTTGTACATGCCGTTCTCGTGGACGGTCAGGATAACAACCTTGGTATCGGGCAAAATGGATTTAACCCGGGATGTGGCGTCTATCCCGTTGATACCCGGCATATCGATATCCATTATGATCACGTTCGGCGATTCCTGGCGAATACATGTCAGAGCCTCATTCGCAGTCCTCATTTCAACAAATGAACATCCTGGAAGCTCATCGCTCAACCATTCATGAAGAAGTCTCCTCAGATTAACGTGATCGTCCACTATCATTATGTTCATTTTATTCTCCGCAATCGATATCTATACTATAAGCATCATTTCTTGAAATTGTCTGTCGGGAGATCATGACAAAAATGAAAGAAAAGTTTGAAAAAGATAGGTGATGGGTGATGGGGTTTCTTGTTTTTCCTATACTGTTATATTCTTTTCCGTTCGCCTTTAGCCTTTAGCCTTTAGCCGTTCGCCTTTAGCCGTTCGCCTTTAGCCGTTCGCCTTTAGCCGTTCGCCTATTCCAATTCTGTCAGTCCGTAACGGATGGCAAGTTTCACCAGGGAAGGTATGTCGCTCACGCCGAGCTTCTGCATAAGGCGGCTCCTGTACGTCTCGATCGTTTTCGGTGAAAGAAACATTATGCCCGCTATCTCGGCGCTTGATCTTCCTTCGGATACCATTTGAAGTATTTCGCGTTCACGCTGGGTCAGGCGTTCTACGGGATTGTCAGGCTCTTTCGATACCTGCGTATTGAGGTATTCTTCAATAACCCGGTCGGAGATCTTTTGGCTTAAATATCTCGTACCCATGTGGACGGCTTTAATAGCGGCGACGACTTCGGTCCCCGCCGATTCCTTTAGCAGATAACCCCGGGCGCCGACCTTCAAGGAACGATAGATATGCTCGGTTGTCGAATACATGGAAAGAATAATGACCCTGGTTGAAGGACATTCCTTGAGGATCCGGTCGGCAGCTTCGATGCCGTTCAATTCAGGCATAGCTATATCCATAATAACAATATCCGGGCGCAGTTTTTTCGCCTGGACTACCGCATCCCTTCCATTTCTTGCCTCGCCTGTCACGATAATGCCAGGCTGGGATTCCAGAAGCAATTTGAGCCCGTCGCGAATGATGGCATGGTCATCCGCTATCACGACAGTGATATTCATATATGGACCTCCACCGATATGCGGGTCCCCTTTCCCGGTTCGCTTTGGATCACGCAGTTCCCCCCTATCGATAAAGCCCTCTCAGTTATATTGGTAAGTCCCCAGCGCCCCTTTTTCTTTGACTTTTCTATCTGGCCCCGATCAAAGCCTTTTCCATTGTCCTCAACTACGAGGGCTATATCGCGGTCATTCTGGTTCATGCCGATAATAACAGTGGTGGCGCCGGAATGTTTTGCAACATTATTGAGGATCTCCTGGACTATCCTGAAAAGGGATGTCTCTGTATGCATATCGGGGCGTATCTGAAGATCGTCACCGGCAACGGCAACCGTGATCCCCGTCCGGTCGCTAAAGTTTTCTGCGTACCCTTTGACAGCTGCAAGAAGGCCATAATCATCGAGGACCGGTGGGCGAAGTTTTGCCATAACATCGCGGATCGTAACAGCCGTGTCCTCTACCAGGGACATCGAATCCGTGATGCGCTTATCGAGAACGGCCAATTCCAGGGAAGCCAGCTTTGCTTTCATTATGCTCAGGTTAAGCCCGAGGGCCGTCAGGTTCTGTCCGACGAGATCGTGAAGCTCGCGCGCGATCTTTCGCCTTTCCATATTTTCCGCCTCGGATAATTTCTTTGAGACAAGCATAAGCTGATTATTTATTCGTTCAAGTTCGCCAGTTCTGAGCTCAACCAACTGCTCCAGTTTCCCCTGATACTTTTCGAGCGCGCGTTCATATTCTATCCGGGATGTAATGTCCTCACCCGAGCTTAAGATAACAGTGGCCCCCGTTGACTCATCAGTGAGGACCGTGTGGTGCCAGGCGATTATCCTTTCCTTATCCTCGGCGGTCATAACCGAGCTCTCCCGGTATTCTATCGCCTGGCCCCGGCCGGAAAAAAACCGTGAAAAAAATAAGCGTTCCCCTTTTCTATCCATCGCAGGGATAAACGTATCGAACCAGTTCTTTCCGATCACCATTTCTTTGTCGCACTCCAATATTTCGCAGCCACGCCTGTTGATAAGAACGACTTTTTCAGAACTGTCTATGACGACGAATAATGTCCCGGCAATATTGAGATATGTCTCGGCACGATTTTTTTCGATGAGCAGCCTGTCCTCGCTTAATTTCAAATCCCGTAGAATAATACTGTACGGCTCTTTAAGGCCCGTTTTGATCATGGCCCGATAAATAAGGTAATACGATACGAGCTTAAAGTAATGTCCGGTCAGGTTCCATACTCCATAAACGTTCGCATACAGGGTAAGGGCCATTTCCGATAAAATAATAAATACGATCGATCCGATTATCAATTTCAGGACCTTGCGGTCGAACCTTTCGCGATATCTCACAAGCGTGAATATTGAACCGATGAGAAAAATGATAATAATATACTCGCATATTATTTTGAAACCCGTCAGCCCGACATTCTCATCAAAAGACCGGGGAAATATCCCGCTGAAGATCAAGATCATCACAACGGTTGAAACCGCTGTATAGACGAGGAACATTGTGGCCGGTTTCAATTTGCGCCCGATGAAGAATGGTGCGATACACAATGAAATGCTCTGCACGAATCGGCCTGCTATCCATAATTGGGTCGCCAGGTCAGCCCCTGCTGCCGGAAAAATATTCATACCCTTATAAGCCAGTGCGTGCCCGATATCGAAAATACCGGTAAAAAAGTAAGAGATCCCAAGGAAAAGCAGGTAGTTGCTGCCGATGAACTTTCGGGAGTTCCAGGCGATCATGAATATCCCGAAGGCTACAATGAGCGCAAAAAGCTCAGCGAGATTGTGGAATAAAAGATAGTTGTAAAGGCTTATCAGGTAAAGCCCGGCTATGATGACAACGGCCGGTGCTATCGCGGAGAATTTCCTCAATTGCCCCCCTCGTGGTCAACCCCTGACCAGATCCGCGACAAATTATTATGTCTTACTCACAATGATAATATTGTTCATGAAAATGTGCAAACCTAAAAAAACGTAAGGAGTGAGGAGTGAAAAGCCCAAGATACTGGATTCCCGCTTTCGCGGGAATGACGACAGACAGGGCGAGAAACGCCTTACGCCTTACGCCTTAGGCCTCACGCCTTACGCCTTACGATTTACGATTTACGATTTATGGTCTCTTTCAATCGTTCCGCCAACAAACTGTACCGCTTACGGGTCCGGTCGTTGTGTATAGCGATGGAAAGTGCTTTTTTTGTGCCTACCAGGTAAACGAGCTTCTTTCCCCGGGTAACGGCGGTATAGATCAGGTTTCTCTGGAGAAGGAGATAGTGCTGCGTAAGGACCGGTACGATCACGGCGGGATATTCGCTTCCCTGTGATTTGTGGACCGAGATCGCGTACGCGAGAATCAGTTCGTCAAGCTCATTAAAGTCGTACGTTACTATCCTGCCGTCAAAATCGACCTTGACCTCCTGCATTTCCTTGTCGATGCGCACTATTCTCCCTATATCACCGTTGTAAACGTCCTTCTCGTAGTTGTTCCTGGTCTGGATCACCTTGTCGGCTGTTTTGAGAAGTCGTCCCGCCCGCGAGACACTATCCCGGGACCGGTTCAACACCTCCTGGAGTTGTGCGTTTACATTTGTGACCCCGACAACCCCCCGGTGCATGGGGGTCAATATCTGAATATCACTGAACGG